>NZ_CP042823.1:4485000-4665000 GCF_008000895.1 Methylobacterium sp. WL1
TGTGGATGTCCTCGAGCTCGCGCTTGAACACGAACCGGCCCGCCTCGATCTCGTCGCGGACGGACTTGAGCCCGGCCTCGATCGCGGCCACATCGTCTGCCGGGAGGATGCCGGCCGCGCCGAGCATCGCCACATGCGCCAGCGAGCCGCGGATATCCTGGGGCGCGAGGCGCTTGTCGAATCCGATGGAGGCGTTGATCTCCTCCATGATCTCCGCCGGGCCGCTGGCAAAGCGGCCGCCCCACATCCGGTTGCTCATGTCGATCCTTCCGCGCCCTGAACGTCCCGAGGGCCGAGCCTGATGCCCGGCCGCACATCCATCCTGGCCGGCGCGGGCCTCGCTGCGCTCGCCGTCCTTGGGACCGCCCTATACGGGAGCGGTCTCCTGCCCGGCAACATGGCCGGGGCGCCCCAGCCCTGCGCGGGGGCAACACAAGCGGTCGCCCGGGTCGATGCGTCCGCCAAGGGCGAGGTCGCCGGCATGCAGGCCGTGACGCAGGCGCGGCCCGCGCCGGAGATCCGGTTCAAGGGGCCGGACGGCGCCGAGACCGCGCTGTCCGACCTCAAGGGCCGGCTGCTGCTGGTCAACCTCTGGGCGACCTGGTGCGCCCCCTGCAAGGCCGAGATGCCGGCGCTCGACCGCCTCCAGGCGGAACTCGGCGGCCCCGATTTCACGGTCGTGGCGATCAACGTCGACACCCGCAACCTCGACAAGCCGCCGGAATGGTTGAAGCAGGCTGGCATCCACGCCCTCGCCTTCTACGCCGACCCGGGCGGGCGCGTGCTGCCCACGATCCAGCGCGACACGCAATCCCCGGGCCTGCCGACCACGATGCTGATCGACCCGCAGGGCTGCACCATCGGGGTGATGAAGGGCCCCGCCGCCTGGTCGAGCCCGGACGGGCTGGGGTTGATCCGCGCGGTTTTGGGGCGGACGTCCTGAAGCATCGTTCCGAAAGGTGGCCGCCAGCTTTCGGAACGATGCGCTCGAGGGTTCAGGTGCGCTCGTAAGTGAGGAACCGCCCCTCCGGCGCCAGTTGCTGGATGAGATCGAAATCCTCGCGATTGGCCGTCAGAACGGGAAGGCCAGCCCGCGCGGCGGTCAGGAAGATGAGCGCATCGGCGAGGCAGGCCGTGCGCTGATGCCTCTGGTAGCTCTGGAGGCGCGCGAGGGTGCCGGCGACAAGTCCGGCATCCGCGAAGGTCTGTGCGTCGGGCGCCAGCAGGCGCGTCTCCGGTATGCGGCTGAAGAGTTCGGCATAGTGATCGCGCAGCGCCGCCCAGTTCGGTCCGTGCGGATCGGCGGCGGCCACCCCGACCGACAGTTCGGCGAGAGCGACGGCACAGTGAAACAGCAGCGCCCGCTCGATGAGCCGGTGCAGCGCCTCGGGCAGCCTGCCGGCAGCGCTATGGATATAGACACTCGTGTCCAGGACGAGGGCCACAGGCGTCGCCGCGTCGAAGGTCGTCCAATCCGGGCGTTCGCTCTACGGACGCGGAACGAGGCGGACGCTTCGCTTGTCCGGCTTGCGCCGCCGAAGCGCGCCACGCAGGTCCACGCTCAATGGGAGCCGGTGTCGAGATCGTGGTCTGCCCCGAGCCGTCCCGCCGTGCGACCGAGAAAATCCGCGACGGGATCGGATTGAGCCAGGAGCGCCAGGGCGACCATGCCGAGTTCGGTTGTCGACGTGATCCCAGCCTCCCGCTTGGCGGCATCCACTAGGGCGGGCGGCACACGGAAGCTCACGTGCTCGGACGTCTCTCCATCGAGCAGCCCGGCTTGCCGCGCTTCCTCCAGCACGGTGGCATGGATTCGCGCGGATGGCCGCGGCGCCCGCTTCCGCTGCACGGATGTGGTTTTCGGTACAGCCATTCCCTGCACCTCTCCCTCTCGAACGGCGGCAGGATAGCGCAAGGACCGATACACGGACAGATGGCGGCCCGCCCCGCCTCTTGCCGTCACCTCTTGCCCCCGCTCGCAAACCACGCCAAGCCTGCCCGCGATGAAGCCGCCTCCGAATCCCGGCCGTGCCCCATCGGCCCGCGGTCCGCGCCCGCTCTCGGCCATCCGCACCATGCTCGCGAGCGAGGCCGCGGGTGGGCTGATCCTCATGGCCGCGGCGGCGCTGGCCCTCGTGGTCGCCAACGGCCCGTTCGCTGCCGCTTACGCGCACGGGCTCCACGCCGCCCTCGGGCCGATGAGCGTGCAGCACTGGATCAACGACGGCCTGATGGCCGGGTTCTTCCTGCTGGTCGGGCTGGAGATCAAGCGCGAGGCGCTCGACGGGCGGCTGCGCACCTGGCCGGACCGGGTGCTGCCCGGCATCGCGGCGTTCGGCGGCATGGCGATGCCGGCCCTGGTCTACGCGGCGGCCAATCTCGGCGCCGGGACCCTGCGCGGCTGGGCGATCCCGGCGGCGACCGACATCGCCTTCGCGCTCGGCGTCCTGGCGCTGCTCGGCAAGCGGGTGCCGGTCTCGCTCAAGATCTTCCTGAGCGCCGTGGCCATCGTCGACGACCTCGGCGCCGTGGTGGTGATCGCGCTGTTCTACGGCTCCGGACTCGATGCCGGGATGCTGGGGCTCGCCGCCCTCGTGCTCGCCGGCCTCTACGGCCTCAACCGGGTGGGCGTGACCTGGCTGCCGGTCTACCTGCTGCTCGGCCTGGTGCTGTGGGTGCTGGTGCTGCGCTCCGGGATCCACGCCACCGTGGCCGGCGTGCTGCTGGCGCTCACGATCCCGATCCGGGTGAGCCCCGGCCGGCCGGAGGACGTCAGTTCGCCGCTGCACCGCCTGGAGCACGCCCTGGCGCCCTGGATCACCTACCTGGTGGTCCCGGTCTTCGGCTTCGCCAATGCCGGCGTCGACCTGACCGGCCTGACGCTCGACGCCCTGCTCCAGCCGGTGACGCTCGGCATCGCCGCCGGGCTGTTCCTGGGCAAGCAGGCCGGCGTGTTCGCCAGCCTGCGGCTCGCGGTCGCGCTCGGATGGGCGCAGCGCCCGGCCGGGGCCGGCTGGGGCCAGGTCTACGGCGTCGCGGTCCTGTGCGGGATCGGCTTCACCATGAGCCTGTTCATCGGCGGCCTGGCCTTCGCGGATCCGCAGCACGAGACCGCGGTGAAGCTCGGCGTGCTCGCGGGCTCGGCCCTGTCGGGACTCGCCGGGGCGGCGATCCTCCTGCTGGTGCCTCGCCCCGCGGCCATCCGGTAGCGGCCGCCCCCGGGCTCCGTTGCGCGCGAAAATGCGCTACCCGCCTATCCATGCGGTTCTATCTCGGCCTCGCCACGACCTTCCACGATCCAGCGCTCGCCCTCGTCGGGCCCGATGGCGCCGTGCTGTTCGCCGAGGCCACGGAGCGCTTCCTCCAGTACAAGCGCGCCCCGAACTGCGAGCCGGACATCCCGGCCCGGGTGACCGGCCTCGTGCAGGACTACGTGCCGGCCGGATCGGAGATCGTGGTCGCCTCGTCCTGGGGGGGCCAGTTCGCCGACTTCCTGCGCGGGCAGGCCGGGGCCGGCGCGTTCGACCTGATGGCGCTGGCCGCCCACACCACGGCGCTCAACCGCTCCTTCGTGCCCGAGCAGGCCGAGCGGGTGTTCATCGCCGACCTCCACGCCGCGCAGGCGCGGGCCGGCCACGGCACCCTGCTGGCCCTCAACCAGGAGGCGCGGATCACCGGGACGCCGCGCGCGACGATCGCCGGGCAGCGGCGCTACCCGCACCATCTCTGCCACGCCGCCTACGGGCTGTGGGGCAGCCCGTTCGCGGAGGCCACCGCCCTGGTGGTCGACGGCATGGGCGAAACCGGCGCGGTCGCGATCTACCGGTTGCGGGACGGCCGGCTCACGGAGCTGCGCCGCCACCGCGGACGCGGCTCGCTCGGCTTCCTGTACGGGCTCGTCACCGATCTCGCCGGCTTCGACCAGGTGAAGGGCGAGGAATGGAAGATCATGGGGCTCGCCCCCTACGGACGCCCCGACCCGGAGCTGGCCGCCCTGCTGGCCCGCCTCTGCACGGTCGAGGCCGGGCGCCTGCGCTTCGCCGAGGCCGCGACGATCCAGGCGGTCGCCGCCGAACTCCGCGCGCGCCGCCCCGCGGACACCCGGGAGCAGGGCTGGGCCGACCTCGCCCGCTGCGGCCAGGATTTTTTTGGGACTTTGATGGATGTGCTGGTGGCCGAGGCGGCGGCACTCGGCCCCTCCGAGAACCTCGTGATCGCCGGGGGCTGCGGGCTCAACTCGTCGTATAACGGCCGGGTGCTCGGCCGCTCCGGCTTCACCCGGCTGCACGTCCCCTCGGCGCCGGCCGACGACGGCAACGCCGTGGGCGCCGCGTGGCTCGCCTACGCGGAGGACAATCCGGACTGGGCCGGCCCGCCCGCGGCCTCGCGCCCGCTGACGCCCTATCTCGGCTCCCGGGTCTCCACCGCCCCGATGGAGCGGCTGGCCGAGCAGGAGCCGCGGGCCCGACGCGTCGGCCACGCGGAGGCGACCCGGGCCGCCGCCGAAATTCTCGCCGCGGGCGGCCTCGTCGGCTGGGTGCAGGGCCGGGCGGAGTTCGGCCCCCGGGCGCTCGGCAACCGCTCGATCCTGGCCGATCCGCGGCCGGAGGGCGCCAAGGACGCGCTGAACGCCAAGGTGAAGTACCGCGAGGCGTTCCGGCCGTTCGCGCCCTCGATCCTGGCGGAGGCCGGGCCGGACTGGTTCGAGGATTACGCCGACAGCCCCTACATGGAGCGCACGCTGGTCTGGCGCGCGCCGGTCCGCGCCCGCGTGCCGGCGGTGGTCCACCAGGACGGCACCGGCCGGCTCCAGAGCGTCACGCCGGAGCGCAACCCCGCCTACGCGGCGCTGATCCGCGCCTTCGCGGACATCACCGGGGTGCCGATCCTGCTCAACACCAGCTTCAACGTGATGGGCAAGCCGATCCTCGACAGCGCGGAGGACGCCATCCTGATGTTCTACACCACCGGCCTCGACGCCCTCGTGGTCGAGGATTGGCTGGTGGTGAAATAGGACGCGCCGCGCCCCGGGGGACGCGGCGCGGACGCGACGACGGGAAAGAGAATTACTCGCAGACTTCAACGCGGCGGTAGGTGAACTCGCCGTCGCCGAGCCATTCCTTGCGGCGCTCGTAGTGGCAGATCGGGCCGCGGCGCTCGCGCACCACGACGGTCTCGGGCTCCTCGACCAGAACCCGGCGCGGGCGGTACTCCGGCGGGGGCGGCGGGGGCTGGTTGGCGCCGTTGACCAGGGCGCCGCCGACCACACCGCCGACCACGCCGGCCGCGAGGCCGCCGAGGATCGCGCCGGTCTGGTCGCGGGCGGTGGCCGGGGCGACGGCCCCGAGCACCAGGGAAGCGGCGAGGGCTGCGGCCCCGGCGCGGATCGTCATGAAGGAACCGTTCGTGGCCACGCGCTAAGTCTCCCGTCCGTGTTGAGGATGATCCAACACCGGGACGATTAAAAATCTCCGAAGCTGCGCAATTCGATCGCGTACCCGTTGTGCCGCCGGCGGGCGGGCGGCGGCAGCGGAGCGCCTCCGCCCGCTGCCGCCGCGACCTTACCGCACCGTCACTGCGCCTTGGCGGCGATGCCCTTCAGCCCGGACTCGTACACGCCCGCGATGGCCTCCTGCGCCTTGGGATCGGGGGCGCCCTTGGCCTTGAACGTGCCCGTCCAGGTCACCTTGGAGCCGTTGCCGGCCTTCGCGACCATGAGGGTCGAATGATAGTCCGTGACGGGCAGCGGGCCCTCCAGGATCGTGTAGGTGTAGGCCATCTTCGCGTCGTCGCGGGATTCCTGCTCCTCGACGATGGTGCCGCCGCCCTTCAGGCTGAGGGTGCGGACATCCTTGGCGCCCTTCTTGGACGGGACGCATTTCTCGATCGCGGGATGCCAGTCGCCGATCCCGCAGAACCCGCCGATGGTCTTCCATACCGCCTCGGGCGACGCGGCGACGTCGACCGACTTGGTCACGTCCAGGGCCCAGGCCGGGCCCGCCACGCCGACGCAGCATGCGGCTGCCAACACTATGCGCTTCATCAGACGTTCCCTCGCGCTCGACGCTCACAAGGCTGGCGTCCGAGTCAGGGGCGAACCGAGTGCGCGGGCGGCACGTTGCAAGCGCGACTTTAGTCCAACATGCAGGGGCTTGAGACGCAGGGGCCCAAGATGCAGGGCCCAAGATGCAGGGCCCCCAAGATGCAGGGCCCCGGGGCGCGGCGAGGCGCCCCGGGCCGCTCTGCTCAGAGCAGCCCGTCGAGCGAACCGATCACGCCCGTGGGCGCGAGATCCGCGTACTCGTCGGGCAGCCCCCGGCGGTTCACCCAGGCGGTCCGGAACCCGAACGCGTTGGCGCCCGCCACATCCCAGCGGTTGGACGAGCAGAACAGCACGTCCGCCTCCCCGACCGCGAGCCGGACCAGCGCGATCCGGTAGGCGTCCGGGTGGGTCTTGAACACCTGCGCGTCGTCCACCGAGAGCACCGCGTCGAGATGGTCGGCGAGCCCCGCCGAGGCCACGGCGCGGTCGACCATCGCGGCGTTGCCGTTGGTCAGGACCGCCGTGCGGAGGCCGCGCTTGCGCAAGGCCGCCAGCACGCCCGGCACCTCGGGATAGGCATCGAGGTCCCGGTAGGCGTCGAGGAGCTTCTCGCGCAATCCGGGATCCACCCCCGGATGGACCGCCAGCGCGTAGTCGAGGGCGCGCACCGTGAGGTCCCAGAAGGCGGCGTAGCGGCCCATCAGCGACAGCGTCCAGCTGTATTCGAGCTGCTTGTTGCGCCAGACCTCGGAGAGGTGCTCGGCATCCGGCCCGACCGCGTCGGCGTAGCGCTGGACCGCGGCGCTCACGTCGAACAGCGTGCCGTAGGCGTCGAACAGGACGGCCTTCACGCCCGCGAGCAGGTCCTTGGCGTCGGTCATGGCGTTCCTCACTGGCCCCTACGGGCGATCTGGGACTCGAAGGCGCGGCGGCGAGCCCGGCTCGCCCGGCTCGCCCGGCCGATCGTTCTCGGATTTCGTCCGAACACGGATATCCGGACGATGGTCTACAGCATCGTCCCGAAAGGGGCCGCCGGCTTTCGGAACGATGCCCTAGGCCCGGCGCAGGCGCAGGCCGAACAGGTGCAGCAGCCCCGCCAGCAGGCCGCCGTAGACGAGAGCCCCGGCCAGCCCGAGCAGGGCCAGGACAGCGATCTCGCGCCCATGCGCCAGGACCGGCACCAGCGCCTCGGCCAGCCCCTGGCCGTAGACGGCCACCCCGGCCAGCGCCAGGCAGGCGAGCCCCACGCCCAGCACCGTGAGGCCGAGGGTGCGGCCGGGCGCCGTCCAGCCGCGGCGGCGGGCCAGGACGACCAGCAGCAGCAGGTTCACCCACTGGCTGACCGCGGTGGCGAGCGCCAGGCCGGTGACGCCGTAGGGCCCGGTGAGCCAGAGCTTGAGCGCGACGTTGACCCCGATCGCCGTCAGCGACGCCCAGAGCGGGGTCCTGGTGTCCTGGCGGGCGTAGAAGCTCGCCACCGCGCTGCGCACCAGCACCACGGCGGGCAGGGCGAGCCCGTAGGCGGCCAGCACCGAGGCGGCCCGGGCGGCATCCTCGGCCCCGAAGGCGCCGCGCTGGAACAGCGCCGCCATGATCAGGCCCGGGATGGTCAGGAACGCGACCATGAACGGCGCCGACAGGGCCAAGGAGAACCCCGCCGCCCGGTTCTGCGCCGCGTGCGCGCCGGCGACGTCCCCGGCCGCGATCCGCCGGCTCATCTCCGGCAGCAGCACCGTGCCGGCCGCGATCGCGATCACCCCGAACGGCAGCTGGTAGAGCCGGTCGGCGTAGTACAGGGCCGAGACCGCGCCTGTGGGCAGCCAGCTGGCGATGATCGTGTCGGCGAAGGCCGCGATCTGGAACCCGGCCGACCCGATCACGGCGGGCCCGAGCACCACGAAGAACCGCTTCAGCGCCGGGTCGGAGCGCGGCACGGCCAGATCCGGCATCACCCGGGCGCGGCGGCAGCCCCACCACAGCAGGCCGAACTGCAGCACCCCCGAGACCGCGACGCCCCAGGCGGCCGCGTAGGCGGCGTTGGGGAACAGGAAGCTGAGCGACAGGGCCGCCAGCATCGTGAGGTTGAGCAGCACCGGGGCGCCTGCCGCCACGGCGAAGCGCCGGTGGGCGTTGAGGATGCCCGACAGCAGCGTAACCAGCGTCATGAACAGCAGGTACGGGAAGGTGATCCGGGTCAGCGCCACCGCGAGCTGGAAGCGCTCGCCGTCCTCGGCGAAGCCCGGCGCCAGGGCGTGCACCACCCAGGGCATCGCCGGCAGGGCGAGGTTGAGCAGCACGAGCTGCACGATCAGCATCAGGGTGAAGACGCGGTCGGCGAAGTGATGCGCCTCGCCGGAGCTGCCCGCCTCGGCGAGCCCGGCATAGGCCGGCACGAAGGCGGTGTTGAACGCCCCCTCGCCGAAGATCGCGCGGAAATGGTTCGGCAGCCGGAACGCGACCACGAAGGCGTCGGCCATCGGCCCCGCGCCCATCACGGCGGCCATCACCACGTCCCGGGCAAAGCCGGTGACGCGCGAGACCAGGGTCCAGCCGCCCACCGAGAGGATGGAGCGGATCATGGACGAGACTCCACCCTCACCCCCCTGCGGGGGAGGGTAGCCCCCGGAGAGGGTCGGGAGAGGGGAGCAGCGCGCCTTGAAGGAGCGCGACGGGAGCCACATCCCCCATCGTCGCGCGCCCCCCCGTGCGGGACTTCGGCACGATCCGGCCCGGCCTGACGGCCGGCCCACCCTCCCCCGCGGAGTGGGGACGGTGAGGACGCACAAATCGTCGAGGTCGTCCTGCGGCGCGATGCGGTCCTACGGACTGGGCTGGAAATGACCTGTTACCCCGGTACAGCCCGGGTCAGCCCGGGAGCCGCATCAAGAGCCGCTTTTGTCCGCCATCTCAAGGGCGCCGCGGACACGATCGGCCCGCGGCGCCGGCTCATCGGAAGGGGCTCAGGCGGTCGCCTCGCCGTACATCTTCTCGACGTGCTCCCAGTTCACCAGGTTCTCGATGAACGCCTTGAGATAGTCGGGGCGGCGGTTGCGGTAGTCGATGTAGTAGGAGTGCTCCCACACGTCGACGCCGAGGATCGGCTTGGCGCCGTGGACCAGCGGGTTCTCGCCGTTGGGGGTCTTCAGGATCGCGAGCTTGCCGTCCTTGACGGCGAGCCAGGCCCAACCCGAGCCGAACTGGCTGACGCCCGCCTGGATGAAGTCCGCCTTGAACTTCTCGGCCCCGCCCAGATCCTCGTCGATCTTCTTGGCGATCGCACCGGGGATCGCGCCGCCGCCATTGGGCTTCATCCACTGCCAGAAGTGGATGTGGTTGTAGTGCTGGCCGGCATTGTTGAAGAGCGGCTGATTCGTGTTGTAGGCGGCCTTGACGATCTCCTCGACGCTCTTGCCCTGGAGATCCGTGCCCTCGAGCAGCTTGTTGCCGGTATCGACGTAGGCCTTGTGGTGCTTGTCGTGGTGAAACTCGAGGGTTTCCTTCGACATGTACGGCCCGAGCGCGTCGTAGGCGTAGGGCAGTTCCGGCAGCGTAAAGGTCATAGGGTCTGTCTCCGCTTGAGGCACGATGCGGAAGAGCCGGGTCCGGCGTTCCGCGCTCACCGTGCGATAACAAGGAGCTGGAGCCGGCTGTGTTTCACGGGAAACAGCAGCCCGCGCCAGCCATGGGCGGCCTCGTCCCCGGCGGGGGCTTCCGGGTCACGACTCGCTAGGTAAGTCGGTGCCCGCGCGACGGCAACGCCGTTGCGGCCAGGCTTGGCGCGAAGTTCCGGCGGATGCGTGCCCCACCGCTTCGGATGTCCGGCCCGACACGCGCCGAGAACCGGTATTCCCGGGCAATCTCGCCACCGGGTTTTGCAATATGACCGCAAGGCCTTACTGTGCGCCACGCCGTAAGCGTCGGCGGTAAGCCGGCCCGTTTCTCGAGAGTAACATGATCGCTGCGCTGTTTGCGCTCGCCGCCGCCATGGCCATCGGGGGCTGCGCCGCCGTGATCCAGGGCTTTCCCTATGTGCGTCTGGAGAGCGGCCTCGCGATGGTGATCGCGGGATCGGTCGCGGCCTCGTCGGGCGCGGTGCTGTTCGGGATCGGCGTGCTCGCCCTGGTGTTCCGGCGGCTGGAGCGGACGATCGGAATGCGGCCGGCCCTGAGTTCGGCCCCCTCCGGCCCCGCCGTGGAGAGCGCCCCGCGGCTGCCGCCGGTGCTGCCGGCCGCCCCCGCCTTCATCTTGCCGCCGATCGTCGAGCCGGCCTTCGATCCCGAGCGGCCGCGGATCGAGCCCAGCCTGCGCCTGTCCGGGGACATGCCGCCCGCGCCGGCCGAAGCTCCCAGAATCGCGGAGCCGCAGAGGCCGGCCGCGGTCGAATCGGATTTCCCGATCCAGGCCTTCCCCACCCTTCCGGTGACGGATCCGGAGCCGCCCCACCGGCCCGCCCCGGACCCGATCGCGGCCGCGATGGCCGAGCGCAGCCCGGAGGACGACCTGTTCGCGGCGCCGGAAGCGCCGCCACAACAGCCGGTGCCGGCCCCGGAGCCCCCGGCCCTGCGCCCGGGCCTCGACGCGGCGCCGGATCCCGAGCCCGACGCGAAGCCCGAGACCCGCACCGTCGTGGGGCGCTACGCCTCGGGCGGGAACACCTACGTGATGTTCGAGGACGGCTCGATCGAGGCGGAGACGCCGCAGGGCCGCTTCACCTTCGCGTCGCTGGACGAGTTGAAGGCCTTCGTGGACGGCGGCGGCGAATCCGGCGCGCGCGGCGCCGCCTGATGGGTCGCACCCGTCAGGCCAGCGGGTTGAGGCTGTCGTTGCGGGGCGGGATCGGGGCCCGCATGGTCAGGCTGAAGCCCTCCGGGTCGTAGTCGGTCTCGACCTCGGCCTGGACCTGGGTGATCAGCACCCGCTGCAGCAGGCGCGAGCCGAAACCCTGGCGGCTCGGTGGCTGGACCGGCGGCCCGCCGGTCTCCCGCCAGTGGAACAGCAGGATCCCGGCCGGCCCCCCGGGCTCCAGGGTCCAGGTCACCGCGACCCGCCCGGTGCGGTTCGAGAGCGCCCCGTACTTGGCCGCGTTGGTGGTGAGCTCGTGGATCGCCATGCCGATCGGCACCGCGATCTCGGAGGGCAGGTCGATCGCCGGGCCGTCGAGGCTGATCCGCCCCTCGGCCCCGCCGTCGGGCGTCACCTCCGCGTAGGGCTTCAGCTCGCTGAGCAGCAGGTTCGTGAGCGAGGCGGTCTGCCAGGTATCCTCGGTGAGCACCGCATGGGTGTGGGCGAGCGATTTGATCCGCCCGACGAAGGCCTCGTAGAAGCTCTCGATGCTCGAGGCCGTGCGCGCCGTGGAGCCCACGATGGCCTGCACGGTGGCGAGCGTGTTCTTCACCCGGTGGTGCAACTCGCGGATCAGCAGGCTCTGGCGTTCCTCGGCGATCCGCCGGTCGGTCACGTCGGCGACCACGCCGATCAGGCGCCGCGGCAGGCGCTCGGGGGCGTCCCGCTCGAACCGGCCGGCCATGTCGATGGTGCGCCACGCCCCGTCGGATTTCCGCCGGATCCGGCCGCCGATCTGCAGGATCCCGTCCTCGCGCAGCGCCTTCGAGATCGCGTGCCGGACCCGAGCCCGGTCGTCCGGGTGGAGGATGTCGCTCAGGAACTCGTTCTTGCCGATGGTCCCATCCTCGGGCGCGTGCCCGAAGATCTCGTACATGTGCTCGTTCTCCCAGATCGCCTGGTCCTCGAGCATGTGCCACTCGAAGATGCCGAGCTTGGCGATCGTGGTCGCCACCCGCAGGCGCTGGTCGCGCGACAGGATCTCGTCCCGGGCCTCGACCCGGGTGGTGATGTCCTGGACGACGCCGACCATGCCGGACCAGGTCTCGAGCGCGTCGCGATCGGGACCCGCGCCAGATCCGTGAAGGGCCACGCCGTCGCGTCCCGGCACGGCCTGCCCCCGCACCCGCAGGATCACGGTGCGCCCGGCCACGGTCACCGGCGTATCGAAATGGTAGGATTCACCGGCCCGGCACGCCTCCGAGACGGTGGCGCGCAGGCGCGCAAGCTCCGGATCGGACAGGCCGCTCTTGAGTTCGTCCCACGGCACGGACCGCCCCGGCTGGCGCCCCAGGATCCGGGCGGCCCGGCGCGACAGGGTCAGCAGGCCGGTCGCCCGGTCCCAGCGCCATTCGCCGAGGCCGGCGGTCGCCAGCGCCTCGCGGTTCGCCTCGGAATGCGCGGCCGCGTCCGCGTCCGCGGCCTCGACCACGAGGGTCCGCCGGAGCGCCGCACCCGCACGTCGATCGCGGTCCCGTCCGCCCGGCGCCAGCCCTGGATGCCGTCATCCAGGCCCTCGGGCCCGTCCTCCGCGAGCAGATCCGCGGTGGCGCGGCCGGCCAGGCTGCCCGGCGGCCAGCCGAGCAGGTCATGCAGAACCGGGTTGGCCGCGTCGATGGCCGCCGCGTCCACTGAGAGCACGACGAGGCCGATCGCGGCATCGTCGAAGCCCGCGCGATACGGGTCGTCCGTCGCCGGGTCCTGCCCCACGCTCTCGCCCACTCGGAAAAACCCTCGAACGCGCCGCGGCGCGCTCCCGCACGAGATGCCCCCCTGCCGCGGTCCCGACCGCGAAGGCGCCGCAGGATGGCGTCCGAGCGTGGCCGTGGCAAGGCGTCCCGCTTCGGCTGCGGCGACCCGTCCGCTCAGCGCGGCCCGCGGGAGAACTCCAGATAGGTCGGGCGCCGCCCCGCCGCCAGCGCCTTCGCCTCGTAGCGGGTCCCGGGCCAGCCCGGGAACGGCCGGGTCCAGTCGCGCGCGTCCGATGCCGTCCAGGTCAGGACCGGGCAGCGGGCGGCCCGGACCAGGGTCCAGCCGGCGTAGTCGTCGATGTCGCTGGCGAAGCGGAACAGGCCGCCATCCTTCAGGACGCGGCCGATCTCCGCCAGGGAGGCGTCCGAGACGAAGCGGCGCTTGCGCTGGCGGCGCTTCGGCCAGGGATCGGGATAGAGCAGGTAGACCCGGTCCAGGCAGGCGTCCGGCAGGCGCGCCAGCAGGGCGGTGACGTCCTCGTCGCGGATGCGCACGTTGCGCAAGGACCGCGCCTCGATCGCGGCCAGCAGCTTGACCACGCCGTTGACGAACGGCTCCGCGCCGATGATCCCGATCCCGGGATGCGCCTCGGCCTGGGCGGCGAGGTGCTCGCCGCCGCCGAAGCCGATCTCGAGCCAGACCGCCTCCGGCGCGTCGCCGAGGGTCGGGAACAGCGTGCGCGGATCGAGCGGGCCGTCGTCCGCCGGGAGATCGACGCGGAGCGCCGGCAGAAGCTCGGCGAGGCGCCGCTCCTGCAGGCCGCGCAGGCGCTTGCCCTTGCGCCGCCCGAAGAAGGCGCGCTCCGGCTCGTCGGCCTCATGGCCGGGCCGTCCGTTGAGGTCAGACATCGATTACCAACGCGTCGTCCGCGCACCGGGCGGGGACGGGGTTCCAGGGGCTCACGACCCCGAAGCAGGGCTCTGCCCTGGACCCGCGAAAGGTCCAAGACCTTTCGAAACCGGGACTCACGAAAACGCCAGCGCGCCGTCCCGGATGGAGGACGACGCGCTGGCGGGTGGTTCGGCGCTGGAGCGCGGGCTGCCTTATGACAGCGCCGACTTCAGCTTCTGAGCGAGGTCGGTGCGCTCCCAGGAGAAGCCGCCATCCGCCTCGGGGGCGCGGCCGAAATGGCCGTAGGCCGCGGTGCGGGCGTAGATCGGCTTGTTCAGGCCGAGCGCCGTGCGGATGCCGCGGGGCGACAGGTCCATGGCGTCCATCAGGACGGATTCGAGCTTGGCCTCGTCGACCTGGCCGGTGCCGTGCAGGTCGACGTAGATCGACAGCGGCTTGGAGACGCCGATCGCGTAGGCGAGCTGGATCGTGGCGCGCCGCGCCAGCCCGGCCGCGACCACGTTCTTGGCGAGGTAGCGGGCCGCGTAGGCCGCCGAGCGGTCGACCTTGGTCGGATCCTTGCCCGAGAAGGCGCCGCCGCCGTGCGGAGCCGCGCCGCCGTAGGTGTCGACGATGATCTTGCGGCCGGTGAGGCCGCAATCGCCGTCCGGGCCGCCAATCACGAACTTGCCGGTCGGGTTGACGTGCCAGACGGTGCCCTCGTTGACCCAGCCCTGCGGCAGGGCCGCCCGGATGTAGGGCTCGACGATGGCGCGCACGTCGGCCGAGTCCAGGGACTCGTCGAGATGCTGGGTGGAGAGCACGATCTGAGTCGCCTCGACCGGGCGGCCGTTCTCGTAGCGGACCGTGACCTGGCTCTTGGCGTCGGGCCCGAGCTTGGCGGCATCGCCCTCACCCTTCTTGCGGGCGTCGGCGAGGTCCTTGAGGATCTTGTGGGCGTAGAACAGCGGCGCCGGCATCAGCTCCGGGGTCTCGTCGGCGGCGTAGCCGAACATGATGCCCTGGTCGCCCGCGCCCTCGTCCTTGTTGCCAGCCGCGTCGACGCCCTGGGCGATGTCGGCGGACTGGGCGTGGAGGTAGATCGCGACCTCGTTGTGCTTCCAGTGGAAGCCGTCCTGCTCGTAGCCGATGTCCTTCACGGCCTGGCGGGTCAGCTCCTCGAGGTTCTCGAAGGTCACCGAATCCGGGCCGCGCACCTCGCCCGCGATGACGACGCGGTTCGTGGTCGTCATGGTCTCGACCCCGAGCCGGGCCTCCGGCATCGCCGCGATGTAGGCGTCCACCACCGTATCGGAGATGCGGTCGCTGACCTTGTCGGGATGGCCCTCGGAGACCGACTCACTGGTGAACAGGTAGTTGGAACGCGGCATCTGGACGGATCCCGATCACGGGTACGCCGTCGCGATCGCGGCGTTCGACCCTTATGGGGTCGGGGTTCTCGCACCCGGTCGGAGGACGGTCAAGGCGGATCGCCGAACAGATCCGCTATAACGCACGAAACGGGTGAAAAAACGCCCGTCCGCGGCGCGCCTCAGCAATCAGCCGTTGAGCTTATTGTCCAGCGCGCGGATCGCGGCGGCGACGTCCCGGCGGGCTTCCTCGGTGAAATGCTCGGTGATGTGACGCCCGACGATCTCGGCCAGGCCCTGCAGGCCGCCGCCCTCGCTCAAGGGGGCCTGCTCCGGCTCCGCGAAGCCCGGCGCCGTGAAGTCGTCGTTCCGCGGCATGCCCTTGAAGAAGTAATCCATCGGCACCCCGGTCATCCGGGAGAAGATATCGAGATGGACGGCGCTGATCCGGTTGGTGCCCTTCTCGTACTTCTGCAACTGTGCTGCCGACATCCCGAAACTCTGCGCGACGCGGCGCTGCGTCAGCGACGCCTTCCGGCGCTGCTCGGCGATGCGTTGACCGACATACACGTCGCGCTGATCGGTTTTCTGACCCGCCATGTAGAACTTGCCTACCCCTGCCGCGAATTTCGGGCGGCGAAGCTTAACCGCATCGCGAGTCCGTGTCACCGGCGGGCCATCATCGCGGTAAACGTTTCCGCGCAGCGCCGGACACACGTCCGCGACCTGGATTCTGGTGTCCCCGGCAGGGCTCGAACCTGCGACCCCAGGTTTCATACCACTTCGGCTTTCGCCGCCGCGCCCCCGAAGAGCCGCGTTCGTGGCCTGGACTATCCCTTCACCGTGGGCCGGCGCTCGCGCCCGGCCGTTAGGTGCCGCCCGTCTAGTCTCTACACCTTCCCGCCGACGCGTTCGCGCCGGGCGGGCTTGGCTCGGGATCGGCAGGACGCCGGTGTCCCGGCGCCGGAAGCTTTCCCCGACTTTGAGCGGATCCGTCGCGTGGTTTCCCGGCGCGACGCCCAATTGTGACCGTTTAGGAAACCTGTGCTCTGTCCAGCTGAGCTACGGAGACGACCGCGATTTCCATAGCATCAACGTCCGGACAGGCCAACCGCGCGGTGCGTGCGCCGGCGTTCCGGGGCATGATCGATCCGGGAGCATGGTCGATCCGGGAGGCGGTCGATGATCCGGACGACGGCAGGGTGGCGGCTGTGCCGCGCGGCGGCGCTGGTGCTGGCGGCCTGCGGCCTTGCCGGGCCGGCCGGAGCCGCGGGCTCGGAATCCGGAGACTGCCGCCAGGGACCGGCCCGCTCCGAGACCCTCGACGGGATCGGGTTGCGGGGCGAGATCCGCCTCGGCTCCGGTGCCCGGGCGGTGCTCGATTCCCTGCGCTGGCCGGACGCCCCGGACGCCGCGGAGGCGGCGCGCGCCTGGCTAGACGCCCGGCGGGGCTGCGCCTGATCGTGGTCCTGCGCGGGCCGCCCGACCGCTGGGGCCGGGAGCGGGCCGACATCCAGGTCGCGGATGGCCGAGTCGCGGATGGCCGAGTCGCGGATGGCCGAGTCGTGGATAGCCAAGCCGCGGATGGCGACATCGATCTCGCGGGCGGCCTGATCGGTGCCGGGCTCGCCGTCGCGGACGCGAACGAGCGCGACGGCCTGTGCCGCCCGGCCCTGCGCGCGGTGGAGGCCGGGGCCCGGGACAGCAAGCGCGGCTTGTGGCGCGACCCGGTCCTGTCCCGAGGCCGCGGACGGCCCGGCGCTCCGGGCGCTGGCCGGGCGCTTTGCCGTGGTGGAGGGCCGGATCGGCCATGTCGGCGAGCGCAGCGCCCGCACCTATCTCGACTTCGTGGCCCGCGGCGCGGACGGCCTCACGGTCATGGTACCGAAACGCACTTGGCGAATGATGCGTGCCCGTGGTTTGAGTGCGGCATCGCTCGAAGGCCGGCGCGTGCGGGTCCGCGGCATCCTGGAGGTCTGGCGCGGCCCGACCCTGGAGGCTACCGCCGACGCCATCGAGGTTCTGGGCGAACCGGACCGGCGCGAGGCCGAGCCGGTGGGGGAACGGGAGCTGCGGCGCTGATCGCGATGGGCGGGATCACGGAGCGATTTCGGGTGGCGGGGCAGCGCCTGCGCGGCGTTGTGACGGCCTGTGCCGGCTTGGCGACGGCGTGCGCCGGGTGGCGGTGCTGGCCGCCCTCGGCGCCTGCGTGGCCGACCAGGCCGCCGGCCCGGTGGTGCCGGCCGTAGTCCGGGTGCCCGCCGAGGCCCCGCGCACCACCGGGCGCGAGCGCGCCGCCGACGCGGATCACCTCAAGCTCGTGGCCTCGTTCGGAGGCGAGGTGCGCGCACCCAACGTGATGCGGATGCTCACCGAGATCACGGACCGTCTCGTGAAGGCGAGCGAGCGGCCGGACCAGACCTACGCGGTGACGCTGCTCGATTCGCCCGTGGTCAACGCCTTCGCGCTGCCGAACGGGCGGCTCTACGTCACCCGCGGGCTGGTGGCGCTGGCGAGCGACACCTCCGAGGCGGCGGCCGTGCTCGCCCACGAGATGGCGCACGTGACCCTCAACCACGCGACCGCCCGGAGCGAGTTGGAGCTGCGCTCGGCGCTGGTCAGCCGGGTGGTGGCCGACGTCCTGAACGATCCCGATACCGGCGCGCAGCTGCAGCACCAGTCCCGCTTCGCGCTCGCCCGCTTCTCCCGCGAGCAGGAACTGGAGGCGGACGCCACCGGGGTGCGCACGCTGGCCAAGGCCGGCTACGATCCGTTCGCGGCCGGCCGCTTCCTCACCGCGCTCAACCGCTCCACCGCCCTGAAGGCCGGCGCCGGCCCCGGGGGCGAACCCGACATGCTGGCGACCCACCCGGGCACCGCCGAGCGCATCGCCCAGGTCACCCGGGCGGCGCGCCGGATCGGGGCCCCGGGGATCGGGGCCGACGACCGCGCAGCCTACCTCGCCGCCCTGGACGGGCTTCCGTACGGCGACAACCCGCGCGATGGCGCGGTGCGCGGCCACCGCTTCGTCCATCCGGGGCTCGGCATCGCATTCGACGTGCCGGCGGGGTTCGTCCTGGAGAACACCCGCTCGGCGGTGCTCGGCACGACGCCGGACGGCAACCGGCGCCTGCTGTTCGACCAGATCGAGGCGAAGGACGGCCAGGCCCTCGACGCGGCCCTGAAGGGCAGCTGGAACGACGCGCTCGACCCGGCCGGGTTCGAGACCCGCGAGGTCGGCGGCCACCCGGCGGCCCTGGCGCTGTCGCGGGGCAAGGACTGGACCTTCCGGCTGGCGGCGATCCGGATCGGCGACACCACCGTCCGGATGATCATGGCCGCCAAGGGCGCCACCGACCCGGATCCCGCCTTCCGGCCCTGGATCGCCAGCCTCGCGGCGGTCCCCCCCGAGGAGGCGGTGCTGCGTCCCCTGCGGCTGCAGGTGGTCCAGGCCGGCTCGACCAGCGCGGAGGAGCTCGCCCGCCGCATGGCGGTGCCGGACCGGCCGCTCGACCGGTTCTTGGTCCTCAACGGCCTGGAGCGCGGCGCCGCCCTGGTGCCCGGCCGGAGCTACAAGATCGTGGTGGAATAGCCGCCCCGCATCGCGGCAGCTTGCGCCGGCCTCGCTCCCGGACGACCGTCGCGCGTCCGTCGCGCCGGATCGGGTATCCCGAAGGGGCGAGCGGCGGTTTTGGTTGGCGTCGCCGTGTTCCGAGGGCCGCCGACGGCCGTTCGGGACGCTGCGTCAGGGAGAGCGCCGTGATTCGATTCTTCTACAATCTCAGCCCCAACCCGATGAAGGTCGCCCTCTGCCTGGAGGAGCTGGGCCTGCCCTACGAGCCGGTGCCGGTGGATACGCGCAAGGGCGAGCAGTTCGAACCCGCCTACGCGGCGCTCAACCCGAACGGCAAGGTGCCGACCATCGTCGACGGCGACGTGACGGTGTTCGATTCGAACGCGATCCTGCTCTACCTCTCGGGCAAGACCGGCCGGTTCCTGCCCGAGGGCGAGCCGGATGGGGGCGAGATGCTGTCCTGGCTGATGTTCGTGGCCACCGGCATCGGGCCGTTCTCCGGCCAGTGCGTCCACTTCCGCCACTTCGCCCCCGATGGCGGCGCCTACGCCACCGAGCGCTACGCCTTCGAGGCACGCCGCCACTGGGAGATCCTGAACCAGCGCCTCGCGGACCGCACCTACGTGCTGGGCGAAACCTACACGATCGTCGACATGGCGGTGTGGGGCTGGGCCCGCATGGTGCCGTTCGTGCTGGGCGACGACGCCTTCGCGGGCCTGCCCCACGTCAAGCGGCACCTCGACGCGATCAGCGCCCGCCCGGCCGCCGTGGCCGCACAGGGGCTGAAGGACAGGCACACCTTCAAGGCCGAGATGGACGACACGGCGCGCGGCTTCATGTTCCGCGCGACCAGGCGCGTCGCGTAGCGCGCCGGATCAGGGGCCGGCGAGGGTCACGGAGACCATCGGCAGGGTGACGGCGAAGCCGTCGCCCGGCATCGGCGTGGTGCCGAGCGTCAGGCAGGCGGCGAGGCCGAGACAGAGGGCGAGACCGAGCAGCGAGGTCTCGAAGCCGCGATAGACCGATTCCATGGGAGGTCTCCTTCGCAAGAGACCGGCAGGATGCGCCCGACGGGTAAACGGATCGGTGCGCTGGCGCTCATCCATCGGGGGTCGGAGGCGGCGGGCTCCGCATACCCGTCCCGGCCGAGCCAGCCGATGCCGACGCGCCCGGTCATCGTGGACCAACCTCGGCGGTCCCGGCGAACCGGCGCGGTTCGCGCGAACGTCACGCGTCCGGAGGGCCTGCGACGCTCGCGAGTGGCACGCCGTCCGGCAGGACTCGGAGCGGTTAAAAAAGCAGCCGATGTTTCACGGGAAACATCGGCTGCCCACGGTCACAGCAGCTTGTCGATCGTGATCGGCAGGTCGCGCACGCGCTTGCCGGTGGCGTGGAACACCGCGTTGGTGATCGCCGCCGCGGTGCCGACGATGCCGATCTCGCCCAGCCCCTTGACGCCGAGCGGGTTGGCCTTGTCCTCCTCGTCCACGAAGATCACGTCGATATCCTGGATGTCGGCGTGGACCGGCACGTGATACTCGCCGAGATTGTGGTTCATGAACCGGCCGAGGCGGTGGTCGAGCATCGACTCCTCCTCGAGGGCCGAGCCGATCCCCATCACCACGCCGCCCAGGATCTGGCTGCGCGCGGTCTTGGGGTTGAGGATCTTGCCGGCCGCAATCGCCGACACCACCCGGGTGAGCCGGATCTGGCCCAGCTCCTCGTCGACCTTGACCTCCACGAAGATCGCCGAATGGGTGTAGGCCTGGTAGGTGTCGTTGAAGTCCTTGTCGGGGCCCGCCTCCTCGACCGCCTCGACCTTGTCGATGCCGGCGGCCCGCATCACGTCGACCATCGAGACGCTGCGGCCGGGATCGCCCGCCACCGAGATGCGGCCGTCCGAGAACACGGCGCGGTCGAAGTCGACATTGGCGAGCGGCGAGTTCTCCAGCCCGCGGGCCAGCTTGAACACCTGCTCGCCGACGTTGCGGCAGGCCTTCATCACGGCGGTGCCGGAGGAGGCCGCCGTCCAGGAGCCGCCAGCGACCGGCGCCTCGGGCAGGCGCGTGTCGCCGAGCTTGGTGGTGACCGATTCCATGGGCAGGCCCAGGGTGTCGGCGGCGATCTGGGTCAGGATCGTGTAGGTGCCGGTGCCGATGTCGCCGGTGGAGTTGCCCACCGTCAGCCGGCCGTCGGCGGTCAGGGTCGCGATGGCGTTCGACTGCATCATCATCGATTCCCAGACGCCCGTGGCGACGCCCCAGCCGACGAGTTCGCGGCCCTCGCGCATGGAGCGCGGCTCCGGGCTGCGCCTGGACCAGCCGAAGCGCTCGGCGCCTTGCGTGAAGCAGGCCTTCAGCTCCTTCGAGCCGAACGGCTTGCCCTCGGCGGTGGCGTCCGAGACCGCGTAGTTCTTCAACCGCAACGCGATCGGGTCCATCCCGGTCGCGTAGGCGAGCTCGTCCATGGCGGTCTCGATGGCGAAGACGCCCGCGACGGCGCCGGGCGCGCGCATGTCGCCCGGGGTGGCGGTGTCGAGCTTCGCGATCCGATAGGTCAGGGCGACGTTATCGCAGCGGTAGAGCACGCCCGACCAGTTGACGACGACCTCCTGGTAATCCTCGAAGTGCGACGTGCCCTGCACGGCATCGTGCCGGAGCGCCGTCAGGGTGCCGTCGCGCTCGGCGCCGAGGGAGACGGTCTGCAGCGCCTCGCTCCGGTAGGTGAAGGACCACATCTGGTCGCGGGTCAGGGTCACCCGGACCGAGCGCTTCAACTCCTGGGCGGCCAGCATCGCCAGGAAGGCCTGGTATTGCGGGCGCAGGCCCGAGCCGAAGCCGCCGCCGAGATAGGGGTTGAGCACCCGGACCTGATCGGGCTTCAGGCCGAACACGTTGGCGAGATACTGGTGGCTGTTCGAGACGCCCTGGATCTTGTCGTAGACCGTGTAGGTCCCGTCCTCTTCGACCACCACCGTGGTGGCGTGCGGCTCCATCGGGTTGTGGTGCTCGTTGGCGAGCGTGTAGCCGCCCTGCACGCGGATCGGCGCGCGGCCGAACGCCTGGTCGGCGTCGCCCCACGGCTCCGGCGGCGGCTTGATGCCCTCGCGCTTGTAGGGCGGCTCGTAGGCGTCGCCGCGCGCGGCCGTGATGTCGGTGACGGGCTCCTGGGCCTCGTAGCGGACCTGGATCAGCGAGGCCGCGTAGCGGGCGGTCTCGAAATCCTCGGCCACCACCAGGGCGACCGGCTGCCCGCTGAACACGATCAGGTCGTCGTAGAGGGCGCGGAACGGCGAGCCGGGGGGCGCCACCGCATCCTGGAAGTTCTTGTCGCGCCAGGCGGTGCGCGGCCGGTTCTCGTGGGTGATCACCTTGAGGACGCCCGGCACCGCCTCGGCCTCGGCGGAGTCGATCGCCACGATCCGGCCCTTGGCGATGGCGCTCGACACGACCGTGCCGTAGGCGAGGTCCGGGGCGGCGAACTCGCCGGCGTATTTGGCGAGGCCGGTGACCTTGGCGGGTCCGTCGATGCGGCTGCGCGGGCTGCCGACGAAGGTGTCGCGGCCGGTGGAGCTGAAGGTCTGGGTCATCTGCGGGTGCCTACTGGATGCGCTTGTCGCTGAGCGACTGGGGCGTGCCGGCAGCGGCCTGTTCGAGGCCGCGCACGATGGCCCGCCGGGCGAGTTCGATCTTGAAGCCGTTGGCCGATTGCGGCTTGGCCTCGGAGACGATGAGGTCGGCCGCCTGCTGGAAGCTCTCGCGGGTGGCGGGTTTGCCCTCGAGCAGGGCCTCGGCCTCGCGGTTGCGCCAGGGCTTGTGGGCGACGCCGCCGAGCGCCAGCCGGGCGGTCTTGATCGTGTCGCCGTCGAGTTCGACGCCCGCCGCCACGGAGACCAGCGCGAAGGCGTAGGACAGCCGGTCGCGCAGCTTCAGGTAGGTGTAGTGCTGCGGGAACTTGCTGGCGGGCAGGTCGACCGAGACGACGATCTCGCCGGGGGTGAGGTTGGTGTCGATCTCCGGGCTATCGCCGGGCAGCCGGTGGAAGTCCGCGAACGGGATCGTACGCTCGCCCTGCGGCCCGCTGACCCGGACCGTCGCCTCGAGCGCCGCGAGGGCGACGCACATGTCGGACGGGTGGGTGGCGATGCAGGATTCGCTGGCCCCGAAGATCGCGTGGATGCGGTTGACGCCGCCGATCGCCGGGCAGCCGGAGCCGGGCTCGCGCTTGTTGCAGGGCGTGGCCGTGTCGTAAAAATAGTAGCAGCGGGTCCGCTGCAGCAGGTTGCCGCCCGTGGAGGCGGCGTTGCGCAGCTGCGCCGAGGCGCCGGCCAGGATGGCGTTGCGCAGCAGCGGATACTGCGCCGTGACCCGCTCGTCGTAGGCCACCTTGGCGTTGGTCGCGAGCGCGCCGAGCCGCAGGCCGTTTTCGTGGGCCTCGATAGCGTCCAGCGGCAGCCGGGTGATGTCGATCAGCCGGCCCGGCTTCTCGACGTCGTACTTCATCAGGTCGATCAGGTTGGTGCCGCCCGCGATGAACCGCGCGCCCGCCCCGTAGGCCTGGACCGCCTCCGCCACCGTGCCGGCGCGGACATAATCGAAGCGGTTCATCGGCCGGCTCCCTGCATCACGTCCTCGATGGCGTCGACGATGTTGGTGTAGGCGCCGCAGCGGCAGAGATTGCCGCTCATCGCCTCGCGGATTTCCTCACGCGACGTCGCATGGCCCTCGTTCATCATCCCGACCGAGGAGCAAAGCTGGCCGGGGGTGCAGTAGCCGCACTGGAAGGCGTCGTGCTCGATGAACGCCTCCTGGATCGGGTGCAGCGCGTTGCTGCCGCCGCGGTCGCCGAGCCCGGCGAGACCCTCGACCGTGGTGATCTCGGCGCCGTCCTTCATCACCGCCAGCGTCAGGCAGGCATTCACCCGGGTGCCGTTGACCAGCACCGTGCAGGCGCCGCACTGGCCATGGTCGCAGCCCTTCTTGGTGCCGGTGAGGTCGAGTTTCTCGCGCAGCAGATCGAGAAGGGTGGTCCAGGGCGCGACCTGGAGTTCCCGGCGCTGCCCGTTGATCGTCAGGGTGATGTCGAGGCCGGTATCGGCCCGCACCGGCGGACTGTGTTCGAGAAGCATGCTGTCGTCCACGATCTGGGCCGGCCGCGGGGCCGGGCGGGAAACGGATCGGTCAGGGCGGCAACGGGCGGCGGCGGGCAAGTGCTGCCAGGATGCCGCCAGAATGCCGAGTCGCCGGTCCTGTCGATAACCATTCCAATCTGCTCCCGTTCCGCCGACGAACGGTCTCAGTCTCGGGCGATCCAGGCGTTGCGGCGCCCGCCTCGCCTCGGGTAACCCTCGACGGGCAGAGTCCCCGCCGCACCCCGGAGCCCCCGATGGCCGCGCTCGACGCGATCCTCAACGACATCGACACGGACCTGGAGAACGCCCTCGAGCGGCTGTTCGCCTTCCTGCGCATCCCGTCGATCTCGACCGACCCCGCCTATGCCGGCGATTGCCGCGCCGCCGCCGCGTGGCTCGCCCAGGACCTCACGGCGCTCGGCTTCGAGACCTCCGTGGAGGACACCTCGCTGCACCCGGTGGTGCTCGCGACCAAGCCGAAGCCCGGTGCGCCGCACGTGCTGTTCTACGGCCATTACGACGTGCAGCCGGTCGATCCGCTCGACCTGTGGAAGACGCCGCCCTTCGAGCCGCACATCGCGAACGACGGCCAGGGCGGGAAGAAGATCGTCGGGCGCGGCGCCTCCGACGACAAGGGTCAGGTCATGACCTTCGTGGAGGCGTGCCGGGCCTACATCGCCATGAGCGGCGAGCTGCCCTGCGGCGTCACGATCCTGATCGAGGGGGCGGAAGAAAGCGGCTCGCAAGGGCTTCCCGAATGGGTCGCCCAGAATCGCGAGAAGCTCGGCTGCGACGTGGTGCTGGTCTGCGACACCGGCATGTGGGACCGGTCCACGCCGGCGATCACCTCGTCGCTCCGCGGGCTCGCGTATTTCGAGGTGAAGGTCACCTGCGCCGACCGCGACCTGCATTCGGGCTTCTTCGGCGGGGCCGCGCGCAACCCGATCCACGTGCTCGCCAAGATCATCGCGGACCTGCACGATTCCGATGGGCGGGTGACGATCCCGGGCTTCTACGACGGCGTGCACGAGCGGCCGCCCGAGGTGCTGGAGCAGTGGCGCGGCCTCGGCCTGACGCCCGAGGCCCTGCTCGGGCCGATCGGCCTGAAGGAGCCGGCCGGGGAGCGCGGGCGGATGCCGATCGAGCTGGTGCAGTCGCGCCCGTCCTGCGACGCCAACGGCATCATCGGCGGTTATACCGGCGAGGGCACCAAGACCGTGATCGCCTCGACCGCCTCGGCCAAGATCTCGTTCCGCCTCGTGGACGACCAGGATCCGAAGGTTCTGGCCGAACGGTTCGAGGCCTTCGTGCGTGCGCGGGTGCCGGCGGACTGCACGGTCGAGGTCATCACCTACAAGGGCTCGCGGGCGATCAGCCTGCCCTTCGACATGCCGCAGCTCGGGGCCGCCAAGGCGGCGCTGGCCGAGGAATGGGGCGTGCCGGCCGTGACCGTGGGGGCCGGCGGCTCGATCCCGATCGTCGGCGACTTCAAGCGGCTGCTCGATCGCGACACGCTGCTGATCGGCTTCGGCCTGGACGACGACCGGATCCACTCGCCCAACGAGAAGTACGACCTGACGAGCTTCCACAAGGGCACGCGCTCCTGGGCGCGGATCCTCGCGGCGCTCGCTCAAGGCTGAGCACGGGGGCCGGGCGCCTGCATCTTGGCGTCGATCCAGGCCCACAGGGCCCGGATCTCCTCGGCGGCGGGGCTCGCGGGGGCGTATTCCGTGACGCCGAGCCCGGTCGCCAGGGCGTCCTGATGGTCGACCCGGTGGATGATGCCGGGCTCGGCCAGCACGCCCAGCGCCCGCAACTGCGCGGCATAGGCGCTGGTGCGGGGCGAGGGCGGCGGCGGGCACTGGTTCAGCACCAGGGCGAACCGGCCGCGCAGGCCGAGCGCCATCAGGGCCTGGAGCGTCGGGCGCGCGGCCACGATGTCGAGGCGCGAGGGCCGCACCGGCATCAGCACGAAATCCGCGCCCTTCAGGGCCGGCGCCAGCCCGGCCGCGCTGCCGGCGGTGTCGAGGACCACGAGGGTGGTGCCCTGCTGGGCGAGGATGTCCAGGATCTCCGGGAGCTGGGCGATCTCCCAGGGCTGGATCCGGTCGACTGCGACGGCGTCGCTGTCGCGCAGCGCTCCCCAGCCGGCCAGCGAGCCCTGCGGATCGAGATCGAGGGCGGTCACGCGCTCACCCGCCTGCGCCGCCGCGACGGCCAGAGAGGCCGCCAGCGTGGTCTTGCCGGTGCCGCCCTTCTGCACCGCCACCGCGAGGATGCGCGGCTGGGCGCTCCGGCGCGGTGCGGTCTCCGATCCCTGTAGGGAGCCTGGGGAATCGATGACTGTCGGATCCATTCCCGGGGGGTCCATTCCTTGGGGATCCATTCCTTGGGGATCCATGCGTCTCCTGCCTGTCGATCTCGGGCCCGGTCCCCGCGACGATCGTCGCAGCGCCGGACGATGGCCGTCCCGACCCGTGTTGCGCGTGAGGCCCCGTCGCGCAGGCCCGGCCCGGCAGGGCACCGCCGCAGCGGCGACCGTACTCCAGCTATCCAGCTATCATGACGTTGAGATCATGAACACCGGAGGTCCGCGGGCGGCTCATCCGGAACAAACCAGAACCCTCGGCAGCAGAGCCGAGTTTTCTACGGCTGAACGCAGCCTACGGACTCACTCTGATCTGCGACTACACCGCGTTTCTGACGATAGAGTACGCAGAATATTGGGCAGCGCATGACGGCTACAGTGCGGTTCATAGCGTAACTGCCGTAGAAATGTCAATAATTTTATTGACGATCAAGCAAGACACTAAAATCGACTGGAAACAGAAGGTCGCTAGCAAGAACAGCGCCGATACCGAAGAGATCGACGAACACGAAATAGTTCCGGCATCATCGGCGCCCGATCTGCGGGACGAAGTCCAGTACGGCCCCCGCTCCAGCCGCGCCGTCGGCTCCGGATGCCCGCGGGCCGTGCCCCAGGCGGGATCGCCCGCCGTCGCGGCGCGTTGGGCCGGTATGCCCGGTCCCGCGGGCCGCGAGGCCGCTGAGTCCGCCGGCCGCGGGACGCCGCCCGCCAACCCGCCCCCAGGAACCGCATGTCCCTCGACCGCCGCCGCCTGATCGGATCGGGCCTCGTCGCCCTCGCGGCCGGATCGGCTCAAGCCGCATCGCCCGCTACGCCATCGCCCGCCCCAGCGTCCGCCACGCCACCCGCCGGCCGCGAGCCCCCACCAGCCGCCCCGCCGGGGTGCTGGAGCTGGCGATGGCGGCCAACGCCCCGTCCACGCCCACCGGCCTGGCGATCGCCCGGGGCGGCCGGATCTTCGTGATGATGCCGCGCTTCACCGGCTCGGAGACGGTCACCCTCGGCGAGGTGCTCCCCGACGGCTCGGTGAAGCCCTACCCCGACGCGCGGGCCAACAAGCCGGACCCGAAGGACCCGCAGGCGACCCTGTTCCACGTCCCCAACGGGGTGTTCGACCGCAACGATGCGTTCTGGATCCTCGATTCCGGCCTGACCGAGGGCAAGAGCAAGCCGGTGCCGGGGGCCGCCAAGCTCCTCGAGATCGACATCACCCAGGACAAGATCCGCCGGGTGATCCCGCTCGATGCCGGCGTGGTGGCCGAGTCGTCCCTGAACGACCTGCGGGTCGACGTGCGCGACGGCCGGGCGCTCGCCTACATCACCGACCAGGGCCAGGGCGGCCAGGGCGCGATCCTGGCGGTGGACCTCGCCAGCGGGCGGGTGAGCCGGCGCCTGGCCGACCACCCGAGCACGGCCACCCAGGAGGGGCTGGTCAAGTTCGTGGAACTGCGGCCGGTGATGGAGCGGAAGGGCGATGCACCGGCGAAGCACCCGAAGGGCGGGGCCAACGGCATCGCGATCAGCCCGGACGGCCGCCGCCTGTACTACGCGCCGCTGATGAGCCGGCGCCTCTACGCAGTGGAGACTGCGGCGCTCCTCGACCCGAACGTATCGGACGCGGCCCTGGCCGCCACGGTGCAGGATCTCGGCGAGAAGGGCATGACCGGCGGCCTGACCACCGATTCGCAGGACCGGGTCTATCTCAGCCTGCAGGAGCACAACGCCGTCGGCCGGCGCCTGCCGGACGGCACCGTGGAGGTGCTGGCCGCCGACCCGCGCCTGATCTGGGCCGACACGTTCTGGATCACCCCGGACCGGTGGCTCTACATCTCGAGCGCCCAGGTCAACCGCCGGCCGGAATTCAACCGCGGCCAGGACCTGCAGCAGCCGCCCTACGCGATCCTGCGCATGCGCATCGACGCGGACCCGGTCCTGTAGTGGGATTCGGCACACCGCGGCAGGCCCGCCACGCGGTATGCGCCGAATCCTCGATGGCGCATCAGCTTCCGGATTGCCGTGATGGACCTCTCGCTCGATCCCGACTTCTTCGCCGTCCTCACCGGCAGCTACCGGCGGCGCCTCGGCGCGGCCTTGGTGCCGGAGCGGGCGGACGCGGCCTGGCTGTACGAGCAGGCACCCTTCGTGGTGCTGGCCCATGATTGCGGCGCCGACCCGCGCTTCGTCTACGCCAACCGGGCCGCGCAGGCCTGCTTCGGATACCGTCGCGAGGAACTCGTCGGCCTGCCCTCGCGGCTCTCGGCCGAGGCCCCCGAGCGCGCCGAGCGGCAGCGCCTCCTCGACGCCGTCGCCCGGGACGGCTTCACCCGCGGCTACCGCGGCCTGCGCATCGCCAAGGGCGGCCGGCGCTTCTGGATCGAGCAGGCGATCGTCTGGCAGCTCGACCGCGACGGCGTGAGCGTGGGCCAGGCGGCGACGTTTTCGGAATGGCGCGACGCGTGAGGTGGGGTCAGGCGCACCCTCTCGCGGATGGGGGGTGGGTGACCTTCGACGCGCGCTGGGTTCCGCTTGCGGCCCGCCCCAGCCTCATGATCCGCCGTTAGCGTTTCTCTGAAGCAGCCGCTCGTCAGCCCTCCGGCAACTTCGGCTCGGGGTTGGAGCGGCACTTGGACGCTCGGCGAGAACCGGACACTCCTCCCACGGCCCGAGCCGGTCGCTTCTCGTCCGTCTGGATAAAACAAAAGCACACAGGAACAGGATCGCAATCAGACCCTACAAGAACTCAGCGAATGCTTGATTTGAATAAGATATATACTTCTATTTATTATCTGTATCTTATCATATGTAAAATTAACTAACAAACACTCGGCAGGTTAGGCGAATTATCAAGATCTAAATCCGATTTTGTCATGCGCTCTATTGTTTCCCGAGCAAGAACATAAAGCATCAGACGCGCCAACGCCCGCATTTCGGCCGATCCGGAGGCTAATACTGCCTGACAAGCATTGATACAGAGATCCGATATGACATCAAAATCTTCATCGTCGCTGCCTGTCATTTGAGTACCTTAATGTAAAACTCTCAACTTGTTGAGTTTCAGCAATCAGAGCCGTTTCACAAAGATTATCTTCGCCCACCATTCAAAGCTGCACCGCGTGATCTGCGGCGTTCGATATTGAGAGCGGCCCTTTGAAACCTCTTTAAAATCTATATAAGGGCGGACCTCCCGGATGCCGGATATCGGCAGCTAATGCCGCGATTCGGCAAAAAATAAGACAGACTCCAACACGCCGATCCCCATCGAAGGCTTCACTCTTTTCGACCCACGATGCACCTAGCAGGCAGCCAATGCTCCGCGACGCACTTATCGTAGATGCTCAGGGCAATGCTATCCGCCAGCATCATAAAATATACTCGGAGAGCTGGGAGGAAATCGAAGACTGGTCCAACAAAGTCTATATGCCTTATAGCGTAGTCCCTACAGGAAAAATTGTAGCACCCCGTTCTTTAATGCATTCTGCTCAAGTAGGGCGCATCACTATTACTCGATTTGCTTACGGAATTCCTGTCAATATCACCGGCCATCTGGACAAAATGGCGAACATTATTGTGCTTACGACACTGGAAGGTAAATCACGACATCATATTAATAAATCTGAGTCCGTAGAAATATTTAATAATAATAGTTTCATATTAGATTGCAGTAATGTTGACTATGATTTGGATTTTGACGACGATCACCTTCAATTGAATATTACCATACCGCCAGATCTGATGGCTCAAGTTTGCCAGGATTGGTTTGGTTTTATCCCGGGCGATACTCTATGGCGTCATAAATGTGCTATTGGCGGCGCCGAGTCCAGTTGGTTGCGCTTAATAGAGTACGTTGTGAGCTGCATTGCGGAAGCACCGAACCAACTTGCTTATGGCCGGGCCGGGCGCCATCTCGAACAGATGATTTGTGTGCACTTGCTAAACGAATGGGCTTCACGTGCCGGATTGAACCTGAACGAACCATCGAACCGTTTGGCGCCGCGCGTTGTCCGTGGGGCAGAGCAATATATGGCCGATCATGCGGCCGAATTGCCGACGATGACGGAAGTCGCCCGTGCGGTCGGATGCAGCCTTCGAACATTGACTGAGGCGTTCCGCCGGTTCCGGGGCTACCCGCCCAGTCAATTTCTCAAAGAACGCCGTTTGCAAGGAACCCGGCGTGATCTTCTGAATGATCAATGCCCCAACGCAGTAGCAGATATAGCCGCAGCCTGGGGATTTATCAGCATGAGTGAATTTGCCAAAATCTACCGCATGCGGTTCCACGAGAAACCATCCGAAACGCTCCGGAAAAGATGAGACTGAATTTTTCCTGTTTTAGGCGGTGATTTCATTTTTTGATATTTGGATGCTTCACATGGCTGACTCAGGCAAGGACCATAAAAAAAGAATAGCTTCGTTACATAAAATTGCCAAGTTGCTCAACAAGCCTATAGAAGACCTATATCAGAGCGACAATCTCATCGACCAATTTCGCATCATGATCCAGCTCTGGGACGCCCTCCCGTCTGAAAATGATCGTAGTGCGATAATCTGCATTATGGCAGAGCGGATAAAAAGGAATACGTAAATATTCACAAGCCGAAATAGTTGCGGTGCATCGGATGCTATGCGGGCTCAAGCTATCATAGTCAAATAATATCTTATGTTCTCTAGGTGGGATCACTTGGTCGGCTCGTCACCACGCGGCACGCGGCGCAAACGCGATTTGAGTTCGCAAGTCTGATTTTAGGATGCCGCTGCGGATCATTTGAGGGAACAGAGTAATCGCGAACTGCCATACGTCCCCATCCAAGCGGACGTCCGGTTTCTCCGGGTTAGCTCCCGAAAGCTGACCAGCAGCAAAGCACCCAACCCGAACGTCGGTCCTCGACCAACAAGCTGCCTCTGAGCGGACCGCCCGACTTTCTGCAACGGGTCGTGAGCGGGCTCGGCGACGATGTCCGTTTCCAAGCATCGCCGCCCCAAAGCGAAAGGCGAGCAATCCCCCGCGGCGAACGGCAGCGCGCATCCGACCCCGCCCGCGCCGGCCTTCAGGCCCGCCCTCCTCCTGCACGGCGTGGCAGGCGACGCCGTCCAGCAGGGCCGGGACCTCGGTGCGGCAGCGGTCGTTGGCGAGCGGGCAGCGGGGGTTGAAGGTGCAGCCGGGGGGCGGGTCGATCGGGTTCGGGATCTCGCCGGAGACCGGCACCCGGGCGCGGCCGACATGGGCGAGGTCGGGCACCGCGTCGAGCAGCATCCGCGTGTACGGGTGGCGGGGCCGCGCGAACAGATCCTTTGCGGCCGCAACCTCGACCAGGCGGCCGAGATACATCACCCCCACCCGGGTCGCCATGTGGCGGACCACGGCGAGGTTGTGGGAGATGAACAGGTAGGTCAGCCCGAGCCGGTCCTGCAGGTCGCGCATCAGGTTGAGGATCTGCGCCTGCACCGAGACGTCGAGCGCCGAGGTCGGCTCGTCGCCGACCAGGAACTCCGCCTGGCTGGCGAGCGCCCGGGCGATGGCGACGCGCTGGCGCTGGCCGCCGGAGAATTCGTGCGGGTACTTCTTGGAATCGTCCGGGTGGAGGCCGACCAGGCCGAGCAGCTCGCCGACCCGGGCGCGGATCGCCCCCTCCCCCTGGATCAGGTTGAAGGCGCGGATCGGCTCCGCGATGATCTTGCCCACGCGCCAGCGCGGGTTCATCGACGCGTAGGGGTCCTGGAAGATCATCTGGATGCGCGAGCGCAGCCGCCGCCGCGCCGCCGCCTCCCGGGGATCGGTCATCGAGACCCCGGTGATCCGCACCTCGCCGGCGGAGGGCGGCAGCAGGCCGACCACCATCCGGGCCACGGTCGACTTGCCCGAACCGGATTCGCCGACGATCGCGAAGGTCTCACCCTTGGCGATGGTGAAGCCGACCCGGTCCACCGCCGTGAGGAACCGGCGGGGCTCGCGCTCGATCACCCGGTTCAGCCAGGGTTTCGAGACATCGAACAGGCGGCGCAGGTCGGTGACCTCGACATAGGCGCTCACGCCGCCTTCTCCGTGACGTCGTACAGGTGGCAGGCGACGCGGCTTTCGCCCACCAGGATCGGCTCCGGCCGCTCGACGCGGCAGCGGGCAAACACCTTCGGGCAGCGCGGGTTGAAGGCGCAGCCCTGCGGGATGGCGGTGAGCCGCGGCATCGAGCCGGGGATCTGGCTGAGCCGGTCGGCCTCCTGCGACAGGGTCGGGATCGCCCCCATCAGGCCGACCGCGTAGGGGTGGTGCGGCTTTGCGATCACGGAGGCGACCGGGCCGATCTCGGCGACCCGCCCGGCATACATCACTGCGACCCGGTCGGCGGCCTCGGCGATCACGCCCATGTCGTGGGTCACCAGCATCACCGCGGTGCCGTGCTCGCGGCACAGGCGCTTGAGCAGGGTGATGATCTGCGCCTGGACCGAGACGTCGAGCGCCGTGGTCGGCTCGTCGGCGATGATCAGCTCCGGCTCGGCGGCGAGCGCCAGCGCGATCACCACGCGCTGGCGCATGCCGCCCGAGAATTCGTGCGGATAGCCGTCGATCCGCCGCTCGGGCGCCGGGATGCCGACCTCGGCGAGCAGGTCGATGGCCCGGGTGCGGGCCGCCCGGGCGGAGAGGTCGGTGTGGGCCCGCAGGGTCTCGACGATCTGGTCGCCGACCCGGAACAACGGGTCCAGCGAGGTCAGCGGGTCCTGGAAGATCATGCCGATCCGCTTGCCCCGCACCCGCCGCATCGCCTCGGGGGGCAGGTTGTCGATGCGCGCGCCGCGCAACGTGATCGCGCCGCCGCTGATCCGGCCGGGCCGGTCGATCAGCCCGATCACCGCCGAACCGGTGACCGACTTGCCGGCCCCGGATTCGCCGACGACCCCCAGGATCTCGCCCCGGCCGATGTCGAACGAGACCCGGTCGATGGCGGTGAGCGGCCCGCGCCGCGTGTCGAACGTGACCGTGAGGTCGCGCACGGAGAGGATGGTTTCGGTCATTGCAGCTTCGGATTGAGCGCGTCGCGCAGCCAATCCCCCAGGAGGTTGATGGCGATGACGAGGCCGGCCAGCGCCAGGCCCGGGAAGGCGACGATCCACCATTCGCCGGAGAACAGGAACCGGTTGCCGGTGCGGATCAGGGTGCCGAGCGACGGCATGGTCTCGGGCAGGCCGGTGCCGAGGAACGACAGGGTCGCCTCGGTGATGATCGCCAGCGCCAGGTTGATCGTCGCGATGACGAAGACCGGCCCGGTGACGTTGGGCAGCACGTGGCGGACCAGGATCACCGGGGGCGTCAGGCCGATCAGCCGGGCGGCCTGGACGTAGTCCTTGCCCTTCTCGACCATCACGGAGGAGCGCACCGTGCGGGCGTACTGCACCCAGAACGACAGGCCGATCGAGATCACGATCAGCCCGATCAGCGGCCCGACATCCAGCGCGCCGCCAAAACTCGCCCGGGCGACGCCGTCCACCACCAGGGCGATCAGGATCGCCGGGAAGGTGAGCTGCACGTCGGCGACCCGCATGATCAGCGTGTCGAGGGCGCCGCCCGCATAGCCGGCGACCAAGCCCAGCGCGATGCCGAGCACGCCGGAGGTGATCACCCCGAGCACGCCCACGATCAGCGACAGGCGCAGGCCGTACAGCACCGCCGAGAGCACGTCCCGGCCCTGGTCGTCGGTGCCGAGGTAGAACGGCGCCTGGCCGTCCGCCTGCCAGATCGGCGGCAGGTTGGAGTTGATCAGGTCGAGCTGGGCCGGGTCGTAGGGGTTCTGGGGCGAGATCAGCGGGGCCGCCACCGCGAGCCCGACCATCAGCACCGTGGCGAGCAGCGCCACGATCGCGGTCTTCGAGCGCAGGAAGCTGGCGACCAGGTCGGAATCGCGCCAGCGCGCGAGCCGTCCGGGCGTGGCCGCCGCCAGCGGGACCGGCGGCGCGTTGCCGGCGTCGATGTCGCGTCCGCTCATGCCGGCCTCACGCGGTCCGCGCGGACGACAGCCGCAGGCGCGGGTCGACCACGGTGTAGAGGATGTCGACCACGAGATTGATGGTCACGAAGATCAGCGCGACGAGCAGCAGGTAGGCGGACATGATCGGGATATCGACGTTCTGCACGGCCTGGACGAACAGCAGGCCCATGCCGGGCCACTGGAACACCGTCTCGGTGATGATCGAGAAGGCGATGACCGAGCCGAGCTGCAGCCCCGCGATGGTGATCACCGGCACGAGGGTGTTCTTGAGGGCGTGGCGCAGGTGGACCGCCCGGGTGGAGAGGCCCCGGGCGCGGGCGAAGCGGATGTAGTCGGTGCGCAGCACCTCCAGCATCTCGGCGCGCACCAGCCGCATGATCAGCGTCATCTGGAACAGGCCCAGCGTGACGGACGGCAGGATCAGCGCCTTCAGGCCCGACCAGGTGAGGAAGCCGGTGGTCCACCAGCCGAGCCGCACCGTGTCGCCGCGCCCGTAGGAGGGCAGCCAGCCGAGCGTCACCGAGAACAGGTAGATCAGCAGGATGCCGATCAGGAAGGTCGGCAGGCTGATGCCGATCAGCGAGACCGCCTGGAACAGCCCGGCGAGCCAGGAGTCCCGGCGCAGCGCGCAGTAGACCCCCATCAGGACGCCGACCACGAGCGCGAACACCGTGGCGCAGAAGGCGAGTTCCAGGGTCGCCGGCATGCGCTCGGCGAGCAGCTGTGAGACCGGCTGGCGGAACTGGTACGAGATCCCAAGCCGGCCCCGGACCACGTCGCCGGCGTAGCGGGCGAACTGCATCAGCACCGGATCGTCGAGGCCGAGGCTCTTGCGGATCTCGGCCCGCTCGGAGGCAGGCGTGTCGGGCCCGACGATCTGGTTCACGGGGTCGCCCGCGAACCGGAACATCGAGAACGCGATGAGCCCGACGACCGCGAGCACCGCGGCCGCCTGGATCACCCGGCGCAGCAGGAAGGCGAGCACGCCCGGCGCCTACTGGGGATCTTTCGAGACCCAGTAGAGCAGGAGCAGGTTGTCGGCGCGCTGGGTCAGGTGGACCTTCTTGGAGACGCCCCAGGCCAGGGCCTGCTGGTGCAGCGGGATGTAGCCCCAGTCGGCGCTCAGGACGTCGAAGCCCTCCTTGATCAGGGCGTCGCGCTTGGTCTTGTCGGTCTCGCCCTCGACCTTGTCGGCGATCTCATCGATCTTCGGGTCGCAGTAGCCCGCGAGGTTCCAGCTGCCGCGTCCCGACTTGTCGCCGGGCTTCCGGCAGCCGACGATCTCGTAGAGGATGTTGTGGCTGTCGAGCGACGACGGCGTCCAGCCGAGCAGGTAGAACGAGGTGTCGAAATTCGGGGCCAGCACCTTGGCGAAGTACTTCGCCTTCGGCTGAGCGTTAAGGTTCACCTTGACGTTGATGCGGGCGAGCATCGAGACCACCGCCTGGCAGATCGCCTCGTCGTTGACGTAGCGATCGTTGGGGCAATCCATGGTCAGCGAGAACCCGTCCGGGTAGCCGGCCTGGGCCATCAGCTCCTTGGCCTTCTTGAGGTCGGTGGCCGGGCGCTTGAACTCGGCCCCACGGTCGTAGAGGCTCGGCGCGATCATCAGGGCGGAGGGCACGGCCTGCCCGCGCATCACGCGCTTGGCGATCGTCTCCTCGTCGATGGCGAGGTAGAACGCCTCACGCACCTTGATGTCCTTGAACGGGTTCTTGCCCTTGACGCTCGAATCCTTGAGCTCGTCCCGGTCCTGATCCATGCCGAGGAAGATGGTGCGCAGCTCGGGGCCCGCCATCACGATGGCGGTGCCGCTGGCGTTCACCCGCTGCTGATCCTGCAACGGCACGGGATCGATCCAGTCGACCTCGCCCGAGAGCAGCGCGGCGACGCGGGTCGCCGGGTTGGCGATCGTGGTCAGCACCGCCTCGTCGAGGTTCGACTCGACCTTGCCCCAGTAGCCGGGAAACTTCTTGAACACCGTCTTCACGCCGGGCTGGTGCTCGGCGATCACGAACGGGCCGGTGCCGTTCTCGTGCAGGGTGGCGTAGCTCGGGCTGGTGGCGTTGGCCGGGGTCGGCTGGGCGGCGCCGTTCTTCTCCGACCAGCTCTTCGACATGATCAGCCAGGTCGGGAACTGGGCGAGCGCGATGGGGTTCGGCTTCTTCAGCACCATGTCGACGGTGTGGTCGTCGACCTTCACGAACTCGGCGTCGGCCGGGACGTTCGTGGTGAAGTTCGAGCCCGAGGCCCGGACGCGCTGGGCGGAGAAGAGCACGTCGTCGGCGGTGAACGGCGAGCCGTCGTGGAACGTGACGTTCTTGCGCAGGTGGAAGCGCCAGCGGGTCGGCTCCGGCGTCTCCCACGATTCGGCCAGACCGGGGGCGAATTTCAGGTTCTTGTCGAGGGTGACCAGCGACTCGTAGGCCGCCTGCTGCATGCCCTCGGTGAAGCTCTCCTTGAGGGAGTAGGGATCCAGCGACTTGAGATCGCCCTGGAACGCGAAGCGGAACACGTTGGCGGCCTGCGCGGGCAGCGCCGCCAGCGCGAAGGTCGCGACCGCGCCTGCGGCCACGCCGCGGGCGAGGATCTTCAGGGTCGAACGGGACAAGCGGATCTCCGAAACCGTGGAAGTTGATGGCAGGCCGCCACCACCAGCGCAGGGGTTGAGCCTAGGCCGAGAGAAGCGCGCGGGCAAACCGCGCCGGCCACACACCCACAGCAAGGTTCGGACCATCCGCATACAAAATGCAGGGTGATGGTCGACGGTGTTCAGACATCGACGGGTGCAAGCCGACGGCTGCGCGCGTCAGGTGTCGGTGATCCGTGGCTCGCGGGAGGGCCGATCCGGAGGTGACATGCGCCGGCCCTCCCCTGCGGAGGGGAGGGAAAACGCGTCGCGGTTCAGGCGCCCGATCCCGCCCCTACTCGGCCGCCGCCGCGTGGTGGGGAGCCGCTGCGCCGCCGCCTCGCCCGCGCCCCGCTTTCGCCGTCGGCCACGGCCTTGCGCCGGAACAGGCGCATCACCACCACGAAGAACACCGGCACGAAGAACACCGCCAGCACGGTCGCGGTGATCATGCCGCCCATCACGCCGGTGCCGATCGCCTGCTGGCTCTTCGAGGCGGCGCCGGTGGCGATGGCCAGCGGCACCACGCCGAAGATGAAGGCGAGCGAGGTCATCACGATCGGCCGGAACCGGAGCGTCGAGGCCTCGATGGCGGACTGGATCACCGAGGTTCCGGGCTTCCAGAGGTCCTTGGCGAACTCCACGATCAGGATCGCGTTCTTGGCCGAGAGGCCGATGATCGTGATCAGGCCGATCTTGAAGTACACGTCGTTGGGCATGCCGCGCAGGTAGACGGCCGCCACCGCGCCGATCACGCCGAGCGGGATCACCAACAGCACCGAGACCGGGATCGCCCAGCTCTCGTAGAGCGCGGCCAGGCACAGGAACACGATCAGCACCGAGAGCGCCAGCAGCAGGCTGGCCTGGCTGCCAGCCTGCTTCTCCTGGAACGACTGGCCGGTCCAGGCATAGCCGAAACCCTTGGGCAGCTGCAGCATCAGCCGCTCCATCTCGTTGATCGCGTCGCCCGAGGTGTAGCCGGGGTTCGGCTCGCCCGTGATGCGGACTGACTGGTAGCCGTTGAAGCCGACGATCTGGCTCGGCCCCATGCCCCATTTCAGCTCCGAGAAGGACGACATCGGCACCATCGTGCCGCCGGCGTTCTTCACCGCGTAGTTGAGGATGTCCGAGGCGTTCATGCGCTGGAGCTGCTCGGCCTGGACGTAGACGCGCTGCATCTTGCCCCGGTTGGGGAAGTCGTTGGTGTAGACCGAGCCGAGGTTGAGCTGGATCGTGGCGTTGATGTCCTCGAACTTGACGCCGAGCGCCGCCGCCTTCTCGCGGTCGACGATCAGCTCCGCCTGCGGGGTCGGCGGCAGGCCCTCGATCTTCACCTTCTGCAGGATCGGGCTGCCTTGGGCGAGCTTGAGCAGCTGGTCCTGGGCCGAGAGCAGGGCCGCGTAGCCGCGGTTCGCCCGGTCCTGGAGGCGGAACGAGAAGCCGGCGGCATTGCCGAGGTTGTCCACCGGGGGCGGCTCCTGGGCGTCCACGGTGGCGTCGCGGTAGTTCGCCAGCGCCGCGTTGGTCCCGGCCACCAGGGCGGCGGCCGAGTTCTTCGCGTCGCGCTCGCTCCAGGGCTTCAGGGTCACGAAGGCCTGGCTGGTGCTCGGGGCCTGGCCCGAGAACGAAAAGCCGTTGAGCATGGTCACGGTGGCGACGCCGGGTTGCGCCAGCAGGTGCTCCTCGACCCGGCGGTTGGCCTCCTGGGTGCGGTTGTAGGAGGCGCCGGGGGGCGTCTGGATGTCCACCGTGAAGAAGCCCTGGTCCTCCACCGGCAGGAAGCCCTCCGGCAGGTTGACGAAGGCGTAGGCCGTGCCTGCCACCAGGGCGAGGTAGACCAGCATCACCCGGCCGGACTTGCGGATGAGGCCCGCCACGCCGCGGCCGTAGCGGGCGGTCTCGCGGTCGACGAAGCGGTTGAACATCCCGAACACGCCGCCCTTGGCGTGGCCGTGGCCCTTGACCACCGGCTTCAGGAAGGTCGCGCACAAGGCCGGCGTCAGCGACAGGGCCAGCAGCGCCGAGAACGCGATGGAGGTGACCATGGCGATCGAGAACTGCCGGTAGATGATGCCCACCGAGCCGGGGAAGAACGCCATCGGGATGAACACGGCCATCAGCACCAGGGTGATGCCGATGATCGCCCCGGTGATCTGCTCCATGGCCTTCTTGGTGGCCTCCTTGGGGGGCAGGCCCTCCTCGTTCATGATCCGCTCGACGTTCTCCACCACCACGATGGCGTCGTCGACCAGGATGCCGATGGCCAGCACCATGCCGAACATGGTGAGCACGTTCACCGAGAAGCCGGAGATCCACATCACCGTGACCGTGCCCATGAGGGCGATCGGCACCACGATGGTGGGGATCAGGGTGTAGCGGATGTTCTGCAGGAACAGGAACATCACCAGGAAGACCAGCACCACCGCCTCGACCAGGGTGTGCAGCACCTTCTCGATCGAGGCCTCGACCGCCGGGGTGATGTCGTACGGGATGTCCCACTTCAGGTCCGGCGGGAAGAACTGCGACAGCTCCACCATCTTGGCGCGGATCGCCTTGGCGGTCTCCAGCGCGTTGCCGTCGGGGGCCAGCGTCACCGAGATGCCGGCGGCCGGGCCGCCGTTGAGCCGGGTCGAGAACTGGTAGGCGTCGCCGCCGAGCTCGATCCGGGCGACGTCGCGCAGGCGCACGTTCGAGCCGTCCGAGTTGGCCCGCAGCACGATCGCGCCGAAATCCTCGATGGTGCCGAGCTGGCCCTTCACGATGATCGGCACCGTGACCGCCTGCTTGGTCGGGCTCGGCTGGGCGCCGACCGAGCCGGAGGCGACCTGGATGTTCTGGTTGCGGATCGCCTCGGTCACGTCCTCGGCGCTCAGCGACAGGCCGCGCAGCTTGTCCGGATCGACCCAGACCCGGAGCGAGCGCTCGGTGGAGTAGAGCGTGGCGCGCCCGACCCCGGGAATGCGCCGGATCTCGTTGATGACGTTGCGGATCAGGAAGTCGCCGAGGCCCACCTCGTCCATCGACCCGTCCTTGGAGATCAGGGTGATGATGTTGAGGGTCGCGGCCGAGGCCTCCTCCACCAGGATGCCCTGCTGGCGGACTTCCGCCGGCAGGCGGGCCTCCACGCGCTTCAACCGGTTCTGCACCTCCACGGAGGCGAGCGCCGGGTCGGTGCCGGGCAGGAAGGTCGCGGTGATGTTGACCGAGCCGAACGAGTCGGTGGTCGACTCGAAGTTCATGATGTCGGCCGCGCCGTTCAGCTCATCCTCGATGAGCCGGGTCGTGCCGACGTAGAGGCTGTCCACCGAGGCGCCGGGATAGGCCGTGGACAGGGCGATCTGCGGCGGGGCGATCACCGGGTACTGCGCGATCGGCAGGTTCGGGATCGCCAGGGCGCCGCCCAGGCAGATGAACAGGGCCACCACCCAGGCGAAGACCGGGCGGTCGATGAAGAAGCGTGCCATGGTCGAGGTCTCCCGGGCTCAGTGGCGGTTGACCGCGGCCGCGCGCGGGGCGACCTGCGCCTTATCCCCGGGCTTCTGGTCGCCAAGCTTCTGGTCGCCAAGCTTCTGGTCGCCAAGCTTCTGGTCGCCAAGCTTCTGGTCGCCAAGCTTCTGGTCACTTGGCTTCTGGTCACTTGATTTCTGATCACTTGGCTTCTGGTCGCCGGCCGCGTCGGGGGCTTCGTCGGCGTCGTGCTTCGGGCTCTCCTCGCCGTGGAGCGGGGTCTGGTCCAGGGGCTTCACCTTCACGCCCGCGGTGATCTTCTGGACGCCGTCGACGATCACCCGCTCGCCGGCCTTGAGCCCGTCCCGGATCAGCCAGTTCTGCCCGACCACCGGCCCGACCTCGACCGGCTGGCGCATCACCGTGTCGTCGGCCCGGACCAGCCAGACCTCGGCGCGGCCGTCCTCGGTGCGCTGGATGGCCTGCTGGGGCACCGCGATGGCGTCGGAATCGATGCCCTGCTTGATCCGGGCGCGGACGTACATGCCCGGAAACAGCTCGTCGTGCGGGTTGGGGAACTGCACCCGCAGGGTCACCTGGCCGGTGCTCGGATCGGCGGTGACGTCCGAGAACAGCAGGCGGCCGGCCAGCGGGTAGAGGGAGTTGTCGTCCATGATCAGGTGGACGTTGGCGGTGTTGTCCTCCAGCCGGGCGAGCTCGCCGCTGGCCAGATCCCGGCGCAGGCGGTTCAGTTCGCCCACCGACTGGGTGATGTCGACGTAGATCGGGTCGAGCTGCTGGATCGTGGCGAGCGCTCCCGTCGAGCCCGGCTCGATCAGGGTTCCCTCGGTGAGCAGCGCCCGGCCGATCCGGCCGGTGATCGGGGCGCGCACGTCGGTCCAGCCCAGGTTGAGCTGCGCCCGGTCCCGGGCCGCCTTGGCGCCGGCGACCTCGGCTTCCGCCTGCTTCTTGCCCGCGAAGGCGGCGTCGTACTGGGCCTGGCTGGCGGTGGCCCGGGTCAGCAGGGTCTCGAGCCGGTCGGCCTGCTGCCGGGCCAGCACCAGGGCGGCCTCGTGGCGGGCCAGCACGGCCTCCGCGCTCGCCAGCTCGACCTCGAACGGGGCCGGGTCGATCTTGTAGAGGATGTCGCCTTCCTTGACCTGGCTGCCCTGCTCGAACAGGCGCTTGACCACGAGGCCGGAGACCCGCGACCGCACCTCGGCGATCCGCATCGGCGCCACCCGCCCGGGCAGGTCGCGCAGGTAGGGGATCGCCTGCGGGGTCACCGTGACGAAGCCGACCTCCGGCACCGGCGGCGTCGGCGCGGCCACCTGCCTCGGGTTGCAGGCCGCGAGGCCGAGCGCCAGCAGGGCGGACGCCCCCAGGACGGTCACGCGCGGCGTGGCGCGCCGGACGGGGGACGGGAATTGGGCGGACGAAGTGCGGGTCACGGGTTCCGACGCTCCTGGAATAACATGCGTCTGCAGAGGCCGGCGCGGCGCTGAAAGGGCCGCGCCTCGTCGAGGCGGATCGCGCATTCCCCCGAAAGGGGTTTTCCGGCTTCCGGACGGACGATGCTGCACGATCGAGAGTTTGGCCCGCCACGCCGGATCCGGCACGAGGGCCTCGCGCCGCTAGGGCGCAGATCGGGCGCCTGGCCGGCGGAACCGGCGGCGCGGATCAGGCCGCCCGGGGCGGCCGGTGCAGGGCTTCGTCCGGTCCGGACGCCGGCGCGACGGCCGGGGCATAACCGTAGGATGCGGCGGAGACGTGACGCGGCCGGGGCGCTTCCACGGGGCGGCGCGGGAGCCCGAGTTCGCCGACGACCTCGAGATCGGCCGGACACAGGTCGGTGCCGTCGAACAGCGCCCGGCGGGCCTCGGAGCCGGCCTTACGCGTCTCGATCTTGCGCGTCTCCACCCCGCGCGCATCCGACAGCACGGCCACGGCCTGGCTCGTCACCCAGCAGGCCGGGCCCGCCACGGGGGCGGCCCGGGCCGGCCGGGCGCGGCCATCAGCGCAGCCGCCGCGACGACGAGCATCGCCAGCACGGCGAGGCTCCGGACGAGGCGGTCCGGCGGGCCCGCGACGCGGCGGGCCAGAAGGGCGACGGATCGGATCACGGTCTCGAGATAAGCATGGCCGTCCCCCGGCGCAATCACCCACGGCGTCGCGCCGGGCTGATGGCTTGCGGACGTGCGGGGCGCGCAGGCCACGGCACAGGGTTGTCGGTCGCGACGCTTTACGCGGCGCGACGCGCCGAGCCCGCAATCCGGGATCTCGATCGCGTCGTGCGGCTCGACGAGGCGATGCCGGATGACGGCGACCCGATGCCGGCCGGCGCCGGGGGTACGGTCGTGTACGTCGCTCCGGGTATGCAGACCCGCATCGTGGAACTTGCCGAGGCCGACGGGGCGCGGGTGACCATCCCCGCCACGGCGGCGATTCCCGCCGACCGGCACCTCGGGTGACCACGCGGCGGCCGATCCCCGAGCATGTCGTCCGGGGCATCGCGCCCGGGACGATCGGCATAAACTTATTCGTCCATCCCAACGGACAGGTCGCGTCACTGAACCTGTATGGCTTGGGCCCGGCCGTGAGATTGAATGTGAAGCTTGGCACCGTTCCCGTGAATTCTTAAGACTGCGCGCCCTGATATTGAAATGTCAGCGTCCTCGCGTGGCGCCACGTCGACCTCACCGCTCCCTGAGATACGGATCGTCGCGCGCTGCGTCTCAAGTCGACCGAGATCCGCGCTTCCCCTGCCCGAGGCCCGAAGCCAGGTTTCTCTGACGTCGCCGTCCGCGGTGATCCGTCCGATGCCGTGCCTCGTGATTTTCAAGACATCCTGCCTGATGTTGTTCAGGTCGAGGTGCGCGGTGCCGTGGATGGTCCACTCCGCAACCGGGGGGCCGACGAGATGGACGACAAGGTCGGTGGGATAGCAGTCCTCGTAGTCTTTGCTATCCCATTCGAGCTGGCCATCGCGCAGGCGCACATGGCTCGCGAGATCTGCGTTGCCGGTCACTGTCGCTTCAGCTTTCGGACCCGGCCGATATTGAACCCGGGCCGGGATTCCGATGTCGATGGAGTCGCTTCCGCTCCACCCGAGGTCGACACTGGTGCGAGGGGCACTCGCGCTCGACTCCTTCATGGCGTCACACCAGGAGCGACGGCCATCGGTCCGCGCCGTCACGAAGGTCGGAACAACGATCGAGGAGCATACGACAAATAGAATCCGGGCGCAGGATGCGATTTTCATGAGACGCCTCCGCATCGCCCAGCCCCTATAGTACACCCCGCCCGACCGAGAACGAATTGTCCGGGCCATTTTGACTTGATCGATGCGCCCTATAATCTTGCGTGATTCCCGGATCTCGTCAGGACACCATCAGACGCGGGCCTGTCACATCCGTCAAGGTGGCATGAAATCGTTGGGCGCCCACCGCATACTCTTGACGAGACCCAGGCTGCGATGTGGGCCGAGGCGGCCGGAGATCTTTCGGAAAGGCGGCGGGATCCGCTCTCTGCGGAACGTTGCCCGCCGCGCTAAAATCCGCCGCCCCATCTGGGGACGCGACCCGCGATACGGAGACTTCTGCACGCCACGCGCGATGGCCGGGATCCCGTCTTCGAGCCCCGACGGTGCAGCAGGCGTTTTGCGAAGGGCTCTTCGAGCGGCGCGTGGTTCTGGCTGGTGCAGGGTCCGTTCGCCAAACCCCAGCTCCACGCCGGGAGCAGAGTGTTGCGCCCACCACACATTCACGCCCGGAAATGCCCCCTCCCCCCGGCCGGCCTCAACCTCGCCGCGAAGTCCGGGCCGGTTCGCCCCAGGGATCGCGGCCCGGCCGCGACGGCCGACGCCGTCGGCAGAAACCGGCCAAGTGACCGGCCAAGCGACCGGCCAAAGTGAGAGGATGACAGACCATGTCGAGACGGATCGCGATGCTCGCGCTCGCAGGCGCCCTGCTGGGGAGCGCGCCCGCCTCCGCCGGCCCGATCGATAGCGGCCCGCTCGCGGATTTCCTGAACGTCTTCCGCAGCCAGGCGATCCCGCGCGAGACGATCGGCTGGAACAGCACCGAGAAGCCCGGCACCATCGTGATCTCCACCCGCCAGCGCCGGCTCTACTACATCCTCGGGAACAGCGAGGCGATCCGCTACGGCGTCGGCGTCGGCCGGCAGGGCTTCTCCTGGTCCGGCACCAAGACGGTGACGATGAAGAAGGAATGGCCGGCCTGGCGTCCGCCGCAGCAGATGCTGGCCCGCCGCCCGGACCTGCCGCGCTTCATGGCCGGCGGCCAGGACAACCCGCTGGGCGCCCGCGCCCTCTATCTCGGCTCGTCGCTCTACCGGATCCACGGCTCGAACGAGCCCGAGACGATGGGCGCCGCGGTGTCCTCGGGCTGCATCCGCATGACCAACAAGGACGTGGTCGATCTCTACGACCGGGTCCGGGTCGGCACCAAGGTGGTGGTGCGGGACTGACCGCGCCGCCGGTCGGCCCGGGCCGACAGCCGGGGTCCGGGATCCAGAGACGCCGACGTGTCAAGCTCTTGCACGCGCAGCATTTCTGGGTTCCGGGCCCGCCTGCTGCGCCCCGGAACGACGGCGCGGGTTATCGGCTATGGGGGACCAATCCTCGGGCGATGAATCGTCCAGCGCGTGTAATCCGTGGCCCTCATGGGTCGGGGATGGGGGTGGCGCCGGACGAGGCGCAGCGGCGCCCCCTGCCCCCTCGATCGATGCGTGAACGTCGTGGGCGCCCGGGACACGGAATGCGGGCCCCGGGCGCGGGCGCCGATTTCCGTTGTCGATTCGTCTCACGCCCGCCCGCGGCGCACCCCGCACGCCAGGGTATTGCGACCGCCGTGCGCACCGAACACCCAACCGAAAGCCCCGTTCCTCCACAGAGACCGGCCGCCACTCTGTATTAGATTTACATGTCCAGTATTTACATTATCAATTAAGAACGTTCGATGCACTGCATTGACGGGCGCATAATCCCCATGCCTACTGGGCGACACGTCCAAGGTTCAGCTTAAAGTCGGCGTGGGCCGAGGCAGAAAGTCCGTTCGATGCTTCCGCCCGCGGCGACCGCGAACCCCAGACACCGCGAAGCCCGCGGCCGCCGCGAGCCGCCCGGCGTGGCCGGCCCGGACCGGCTGCGCCGGCGCGACCGCGGAGCACGCGCGGCGGGCTGGTTGCGAAACCCGGGCGGGTGAAGCGGGCGGCCCTGCTGATCGCGGCGGCCCTGCTGGCCCCGGTCGGCGCGGTCGTTGTCGTCGGCACCGCCGCCCGGGCCGAGACGGTGGAGGATGCGGGCGCCGGCGGGCGGGCGGACGCTGCGCGCAAACCAGCGAACCACCGGGCGGTGGCCGGGGTGCCGCTCGCCGCCGCGACCGCGATGGCCGCGCCGCCGCCCTCGTACTTCTCCTTCTCGGACACGGTGATCAGCTACCGGTTCCAGGGGCCCTCGGCGGAGCCCGGCCTCTCGGTGCGGCGGCCCGACGGGACGGCGAAGGGCCGGCTGGTGCCCCGCGAGGTGCCCAAGAACGTGGTCAACCTGTTCCACGCCAATTCCTGGGCCTACGGCACCAACCTGATCTCCCTCGACATCCTCCAGTCGGGCTCCCAGGACGCGGCGGGCGACAAGCTGGGCCAGAGGAAAAATTACGGCGCCACGGAGGTCTACCTGATCTACCGGGGCGTCCTGAGCCCGAACAAGATCTTCGACACCACCGCGTTCGCGATCCCGGGCCTGGTCAAGGATATCGGGCTGGCGTTCGGGGCCGACGTCAACACCAAGAACACGACGTTCGATTCCGAGAAGCGCGCCGGCACCTTCGGGCTCAACTTCGCCTTCGACGTGCCGGTCGGGTTCGTGAACCTGAAGGTCCAGGCCTACAAGGAATTCTCCCGCAACGGTTTCGCCGGGGACCCTCCGCGTCAGGAAAGCGGCATCCCGGCGATTCCGGGCTTCGATTATTCGCATTTCCGCAGCGTCGAGTTCAAGACGACGCCGGAATTCGAGCTGACCTACACGATCCCGCTGGCCTTCACCGGCCTGCCCCTGGCGCTGGCCGGGTTCAACACCATCGTGATGCCCAAGGGCCGCTACGGCGACGTCAACCAGTACCGGACCAAGACGGAGTTCGTCTCGCAGACCAACCTGGTGCTGGATATCGGGCAGCTGCTCGAGCACGCCCCCAACCGGGTCGAGGCGTTCGTCGGCTTCCAGTACTGGCACAACAAGTTCGGCGGCGATCCCCGGTCCACGATCAATACCGAGGAGAAGGCGCTGATCGCCGGCGTCGCCTATCACCTCAAGTAAGGGCGCCCGCAGCACCCATCCCGGGATCGCCCGTTCTGGCGCGCAGATCGCCGGGCGCGTGGTCGAAGCGGCGGCGGAAGGCACGGTTGAAGGTCGGCGCGTCGGTGAAGCCGCAGGCATACGCGATCGTGGCGATCTTCAGCCGGTCCTGACCCGGCGCGGTCAGGCGGCGGTGGGCGAGGTCGAGGCGCGCGTCGCGGATCGCCGCCGCGATGCCGTCGGTCCCCGCGAAGGCCCGGTACAGGTGGGCCCGGGACAGGCCGAGCGCCGCCTGGATCTCGGCCGGGCCAAGGCTCGGGTCGTGGAGCCGGCGCATGATGTGGGCGTGGGCGAGGGACACCACCGCCTCGCACGAGACCGGGGCGGCCGGGTTGCCGGGCTGGTCCCGGACGAGGGTGCGCAGCAGGTGCAGCACGCCTTCGAGCGCGACCTGCGCCTCGCCCTCGGTCATCCAGGCGGCCGACGCCGCGAACGTGCGGAACGCGGCCTTGAACGCCGCGTGCGCGGGGCGGTCGGCGATGCAGCGCCCCGCGAAGGCCTCGACGGTGCCGATCCAGGCCTCGAAGGTCGCGCGCGGCAGCGCCAGCCGGATCTCCGCGTAATCGCTCTGGGTGCCGGCCAGGAACGGCCGCTGGCGCGACAGGAAGCTGATGTCCCCGGCGCTCAGGCGCGCGCCGCGCAGGCCCTGCTCCTGGTATCCGATCCCGTCGAGGGCGAGGCCGATCACCATCGCGTCGGAGGGGTTCCGGCCGATATGGCGGGCCCCGACCGTCACACCGACCGGGCTGCTGACCGTATGGGTCAGGCCCCAATCCGCGCCCATGACGACGAGCCTCCGGGCCTGGAACGCCGCGCGGGGATGCATGCGGCCGACATCACCGTGCGGCGCCAGCGCGGTCGAGCACCAGAAGTCGAACGCCCGCTTGGGCTCGACATGACGGGTGGTCTCGATGGTGCTGGGGACGAGGGCCGGGAGGGACACGGGGCAAGCTCCGCTACGGACGGAACCGGCCGCCACGCAGCGATTGCCGGCTGCATCGACAAAAGCAAGAGCTGAGCGACCCGGAAGACAACCAGGGGTAAACAGGCGGCCGGCGCGAGCGGCGTCCCGAAGGGCTGCTGCCGGCGTCCCGAGCGCCCCCCTGGGACGGCGAGCGCCCTACTGCCCGGTATAGGGCCGGGACGGCCCGCGCCGGAGGGGGCGCGTCCCGAGATCGACGCCGCGGGCGCCGGGTGGGACGCCGACCACGTCGCCGTCCCGGACGGCCTGGCGGAGGTTGTGGCGGGCGCCCCGCCCCTGCGTGCCGCCGGGCTGCGTGACCGCGGAATCGCCGGAGGGGGCCAGCACGGTCTGCGCCTGCGCCGAGCCCGCGAGGCCGATCAGCAGGAGGGCAGGCAGGATCCGTACGGAGGTCATGGCGGTCATCTTTCCCGGGCGACGGGGCCCGAAGGCGGTCCTGAATCCTTCCCGAGATAGGGTGCGGGCCGCCCTGCCGTTAGGGCGGAGCCGCGACAGGCGTCCCCGGCTTGCGCGGGACGACGATGCGTGATCGGGGACCGGCCGTCGGACCCGGAGGATCGGGCCGCCGGGCGGCGCCGCAGCCGCCCCGGCGCCGGGCGCCCCTAGCGCGCCACCGGCCGTCCCGACCGGCCGCGCGGCCCGCGAAGCACCAGCACGCAGCTGGCGGCCAGGGTCGCGGTGATCACGGCGAACATGGCGTGGATCCCGTAGCCTTCGAGGATCGGCAGCAGGACGACCGGGGTCAGGGCTGCCGCGATCCGGCCGGTCGCCCAGGCGCAGGTGAGGGCCGAGGCCCGCAGGGCGGTCGACAGCAGCTCCGTCGCGTAGATGGCGAGGACGCCGCCGTAGATCGCGGCGGCGGTGTTGAACGCCAGGCCGACCAGGACCAGGACCGTGAAGGCCTCGGCGACGGCGAAGCTCGTGCCCAGGACCACCATCGCGACCGCCAGGACGACCAGGCAGGCGCGCCGCTCCAGGCGGTCGATCACCGTGGCGGTGAGCAGAGTTCCGAGCGGCGGCCCCAGCATCGACAGCCCGGCGAAGATCAGGGATTGATCGATCCGAAAGCCCTTGCCGATCATCACGACGGCGCTCAGCAGGGGAAAGCCCACCGTCGCCCAGGGGCTGAGCCCGTAGAGCGCGACGAACAGCACGGTCCGGCGCAGCTGCCGCGGCTCGGCCAGCAGCGCCCGCAGCCCCGCCCGCACCGGACCGGCCGCCGGCTCCGCGGCGGGCGCCCCGGCGGGTCCCTCCGGGGCGCGAGGCCGGCCGCGTCCTCGAAGCGCCCGCAGGCCCGGTCGGCCGCCTCGGCCCGGCCGACCGAGGCGAGCCAGCGCGGGGATTCCGGCAGCAGGGCGAACAGGATGGTGCCGATCACGGCCAGCACCCCGCCCAGGATCAGCGCCCAGCGCCAGGGCGCGATCCCCAGCGGCGGGCTCGGGGCGAGGCCCTGGACCAGCAGGATCACCGCGGAGGCGCCCAGGAAGCCGATCCCGGCGCAGAGCATCAGCATCGCCCCGCGCCGCCGGGGCGGCATCACGTCGGCGAGATACGTCGCGGCCAGGGGCGGGAAGCCGCCGATCGCGAAGCCCGACACCACCCGGGCCCCGGTGAGCTGCGTGAGGCCCGAACTCGCCGCCGCGGCCAGCGACCCCACCGCCATCAGCGCGAGGGTGCCCTGGAGCGCCCGGCGGCGCCCGAACCGGTCGCCGACCAGGCCGAAGACCGGCGCCCCCACGGCGCCCCCGGCGAAGACCGAGGCCAGCAGCAGGGACAGGTCGCCCCGGGGCATGCTGTGGGGGGGCGCCAGGAAGATCGCCGCCAGGGCGTTGCTGAGGGCGACCTCGGCCACGTCGGTGAACAGGCCGAGGGTGCACACCGCCAGGATCGCCAGATGGAGCCGCGTCAGCGGCAAGCCGTCGAGCCGCGCCGTGATCGCGGTCAGGGACCCGGGCGGATCGGATGGCGGGGCGCCGCGGGGGGCGGCAGGGCGTGCGGATGCGTCGTTCACCACAGGGGTCCCCGTTCGACCGACAGGCGATCGAGCCGGTGGGCGGTCCTGATAGCGGCGCGGGTTCCGGATTCAAAGTCCGATGCCGGCCGCGCCCGCGGTCGCCCCAACACGGAGACGTGATGGACTGCTTTAACGCTTCTCTAGGAATGAATACGTGACTGATCGATCTATAGAAGCCTGAGCCGTGACGATGAGAACCGCCGCTGTTCTTGGTGCCGACACCGACGCACCGGATGGGCGGGCGATCCAGATCCTGAAGCTGTCGATGGCGGCGAGCGGACGGCTCCGGCAGCCGGTGCCGGGCTTTGCGATCGGCACGGCCACCTTCCTGGTCGCGCTCCTGCTGCGCTTCGCACTCCATCCCGTTCTGCCGCCGGGATTTCCGTTCTTCACGTTCTTCCCCGCGGTCATCCTGTCGACGTTCCTGTGCGGCGCGCGCGCCGGCACCGTCTGCGCGGTCCTGTCCGGCGTCGCGGCGTGGTACTTCTTCATCCCGCCCCTGGGCTCGTTCGTCCTCGACCGCACGGTCCTCACCGCGCTGGCCCTGTTCGCCCTCGTCGCCGGGATCGACATCCTCCTGATCGACGTGGTGCAGCGGGTGACCGCCGGGCTGATCGGCGCCGAGGCGGAGGCGCGGCACCTGCTCGCGCAGCAGCGCCGGCTCGTCGAGGATCTCCGGACGGAGACCGACAGCCGCGTGATGCACCAGACGCTCGCCGAGAAGTCCCTGCTGCTCGACCTCGCCCTGAAGGCCGCCCAGGCCGGGACGTGGCACTACCGGGTCGCCACCGGGCGGGTGCTCCTCTCGGCCGAGATGGCCCGGCAGCACGGGCTGGGCGAGGCCGAGATCGAGATCGACATCGCGCGGGACTGGCGGCCGCTGGTGCATCCCGACGATGCCGAGCGGACCCTGACCGCCCTCGACCGCGCCATCGCCACGCGCGGCACCTTCGAGACCGAGTTCCGCATCGGTCGCGCGAACGGCGAGACGCGCTGGGTCAGCGGAACCGGCCGGGTCGAGGTCGACGACCGGGGCGAGCCGGAATGGGTCGTCGGCCTGACCTTCGACATCACCGATCGCAAGCGCGCCGAGCAGCAGATCGCCCATCTCGCGCATCACGATCCCCTCACGGGGCTCGCCAACCGGACCCGGTTCCGGGAGCAGTTCCTCCGGGAGATCGCCCTGGTGAAGCGCGGCGGTGCCGGCTGCGCGCTGCTGTGCCTCGACCTCGACGGGTTCAAGGCCGTCAACGACACCCTCGGTCACGCCGCGGGCGACGCCGTGCTGCGCATCCTTGCGGACCGGATGCGGGCCATCGTGCGGATCGAGGACACGCTGGCGCGCCTGGGCGGCGACGAGTTCGTGGTCATCCAGACCGGCCTGGACCAGGCCGCCGACGCGGCCATCCTGGCCGAGCGCCTGACCCGGACCATCAGCGCCCCCTGCCGGATCGACGGCAGCGACGTGTCCGTGGGCGTCAGCATCGGCGTCGCCTTGATCCCGGCCGACGGGATCGAGCCCGACGCGATCTACCAGAGCGCCGACCGGGCCCTGTACCAGGCCAAGGCACAGGGCCGCGGCACCTACCGGTGGGCCGGGCGCCTGGACCGGGGGGCGCTTTCCTAGAGCGCTCACCGCCGACGTGGATACCGGTTCGGCGTAAGCGCGCGTCAGACCACGGCGTGAGAGCCGGCGGCCAGGAGGCGGTCCCCGAACCTGGGCGACCGGACATCACGCGCCGCGACCCCGAAGCGCCGACGGAACGCCCGGCTGAAGGCCGACGCATCGGTGAAGCCGCACCGGAGCATGATCGTCGCGATGCTGTCGTGCGCGTGCGCCGGGACGGAGAGGTAGCGGTGCGCGCGGTCCAGGCGCGCGTCGCGGATCGACGCCGCGACGCCGTCGCCGTCCGCGAAGGCGGTGTAGAGCCGGCTGCGGGACACGCACAGGCTTCGGCACAGGGCGTCCGTGCCGAATTCCGGATCGTGCAGGCGACGCTGGATTTGCACCGAGGCCAGGGACTTCAGCGCGTCGACCGAGATCGGATCCTCCGACACCCCCGTGAAACTGCGCAGCAGGTGCAGGCCCCCCTCGACCGCGATCCCGGCCTGGGCCTCGGACATCGTCGCGACCTGCCCGGCATAGGCCTGCATGTAGGACACGAAGAGGGTGTTGAGATGGCCCTTGCCGATCGTGTGCCCGGCGAAGGTCTCGGGCTCGCCGACATGGGCCCGGAACAGGGCTCGCGACGTGATCAGCCGGATCTCCTCGTAATCCTCGTAGCCGCCCGCGCGATAGGGACGGCTGGTGTCGACGATGCAGATGTCGCCGGGCACCATCCGGGCGCCGCGATTGCCCTGCTCGGCGTATCCGGTGCCCCGGACGAACACCGCGATCGTCATGGCGTCGCGTCCGTCCCGCCGGATGTGCTGCGCCGGCCGGGCGATGTCGATGGTCCTGCTCTGCGTGTGCAGAAGGGTGCTGTGCGCGGTCTCGGCGACGAGGCGGCGGGCCGCGAAGGCGGGCGACCGGTCCAGCCCGCTGCTGACGACGCCGGTCATGGCCAGCGCGGTGTGGCGCCAGAACTCGAAGGCCCGCTCGGGTTCGACCTCGGCCGTGCTCTGGACGAGCGTTTTGACGGGGTCGGCGGACACGGGATGCTCACTCTACGGCCGGATACCCAGTCTCGGCCTCGGACCGGAAGGGAGAAGCCTATCTGTGGCGCAGAACGTCATTGTGTATGGCCCGAAGACTGTTGTTTTCGGGCCAAGCCCGGGCCGGCCGGCGGGCGGATCAGTGCGGCCCGGGGACGAGCCGCAACCGGTCGATCTTCCCGACGCGCGGACGGGATCGCGCGACCAGGTCGCCGAACACGTCCCGGGAGAACAGCCTCAGCAGGACGACGGAGAGGGTCAGCGAGATCGCGCTGGCCGCCAGGATGGGCAGTCGAGACTCCAAAAGCGGTATGCGCAGGCAGGCGTTGACGCGGGCCGCAGTCGCGGGATCGGCCGGTCGCGGGCCGGACCCCGGTGCGGGGCCTTCGAGCGCAGCCCTGGCGTCGGCCCCCGTAAGGCCGACTGCCCGATCCGCGGACGGGCGGGATAACCTGCGACGGATCGTACCCGGACCTGTCCGTCCCGAAAAGGAACATATATAGAACATCCAACCGCCGCCGCGCAGGATGAGGCAGGAGCCCCGATGGCCCGATACCGGTTCCACTGCACCAATGGCCTGGAATGCGTCTTCGACGCCCGCGGCGCGGAGATCCGCGCGGCCGGGCGCCTCACCGTGCGGGCCCGCCGGGTCGCCGCCGACGTGATGCGGTCGTTGTCCGACGAGACCGACTGGTCGGACTGGCAGGTGAGCGTGCACGACCTCACCGGCCGGCGCGTCCTGGTGCAGCCGTTCCGGCAGCCGATGGCGGAGCGGCCCCTCGCGGCCTGATCGGTTTCGCGTGCCGAGCGGTGGGCTACCATGCCGGCATGATTCGATCCGCCGGTCCCCGTCCGCGCCGATTCGCGGCCTGCCTCGTCCTCGGGGGCGCCCTGTTTCCGGCCGGCCCCGCCGCCGCCCAGGCGCTTCCGCCCCGGGCAGCGATGAGCCAAGCGGTGCTGTCCCAAGTAGTGCTGTCCCAAGCGGTGCCGCCCACCGTGGGCTTCGCGCCGGTGCCGTCCTTCGCCCTGGATCCGGCCGCGGATGCGGCGGGCCGCTGGACCGGCTCCTACGCCCGCCTGTCCACCGGCTACGCGGTCGGCACGTCCCGCCATCTCGGCAGCTACGCGGGGCCGACCTTCGGCTTCGAGGGCGGCCGGACATGGCAGGCGGGGCCGATCCTCTATGGGATCGGCGGCGGCCTGGATTACCTTGCCGGCCTCGATGGCGCCCTCACCCCCGGCTTCGGGCGCCTCGCCTACAGCCGCGACCTGGCCGGCGCGCTGGAGGTGACGGTCGGGACGCTGCTGAGCCCGGACGTGCTGGTCTACGCCAAGGCGGGGGCCGGCGCGGTGCACGACACCCTGCGGGTCGGGCCGACCCCGATCACCCCGCCCCTCACCCGGGAGGGCATCGCGCTCCTGCCGAACGCCCGGGTCGGGGTCACGTGGGCGGTCACGGACCGCCTCTCCGTGGCGGTCGAGGCCGGCGTCGCCCGCAACGGCCTGCGCTGAGTTTTTTTGGTTTCGGCTCGGTCCAGCGTGCGGCGGAGCGAATTCCGGTCAGCACCGACCGCGCGCTTGCCACCAGCGTCGCCATCGGCAGCAGAGACCGGCACCCGCGGGCCCCCAGCCCCGCAGAGCCTACGGCGTTCCCGCATCGGCCGTCATGGGGCGTGGCATCCCCCCGCCCGTGCCGGAGAGGGTTGGGGTGAGGGATGCGCCCGATCGGGAGAACCCGGGTCCTCCGGAGATGTGCGAAGCCCGACAGCCCCGGACGAAGGCGGGAAAGCGCGCCCGCTGTGCGGACCGCGCGCCCCGTGGAGCCCTATTTCGGCACGAACGCCCAGTAATCCAGGTCGAGGATCACGGCCGGGTCGTAGCCCTCGCCGGTGCGGTCCGGGAAGGCGCCGCAGGGCTGGTTCTTGGTGGCGACCGTGCGCAGGCGCAGGAGCCCGACATCGTCGCGCCCGACATCGGCCGCGGCCAGGACCTCGCTCCAGGCATAGACCGTGTCGCCGGCAAACAGCGGCGCCACGTGGCGGCCGGCATTGATGCCGGCGAGCGCGAAGGCGTTGCCCAGGCCGTTGAAGCTGAGCGCCCGGGCCAGCGAGATCACGTGCCCGCCATAGATCAGCCGGCGGCCGAACCGGGTGTCCTTGGCGGCCAGGCCGTCGAAATGGACCTTGGCGGTGTTCTGGAACAGGCGCGTGGCGATCTGGTGCTCGGCCTCCTCGACGGTCATGCCGTCGACATGGTCGATCTTCTCCCCGACCGCGTAGTCGCCGAAGCGGTGCGGGCTGCCGGCGAGCTCCGAATCGTAGGCGGCAGCCGAGAGCTTCGGCAGGGCGCCCGCGAGATCCTGCGGGTCGACCACCTTGGCCAGGCTCGGCACGTGCTCCTCGGCGATGGCGGCCTCCGGGTCGCGCTTGCGCACCAGGACCCAGCGGCAATAGCTCAGCACGGTCTCGCCGGCCTCGTCGGAGCCCACCGAGCGCACGTAGACCACGCCGGTCTGCCGGTTCGAGCTCTCCTTGAGGCCGATCACCTCAGAGACGGTCGACACGGTCTCGCCCGGATAGACCGGCCGGCGGAACCCGCCCTCCGCGTAGCCGAGATTGGCCAGCGCGTTGAGGGAGACGTCCGGCACGGTCTTGCCGAACACCATGTGGAAGGTCAGCAGGTCGTCGAGCGGGCTCTTCGGGTAGCCGAAGGCGCGGGCGAAGGCGTCCGACGATTGTACGGCGAAGCGCGGGCCGTAGAGGCCGGTGTAGAGCGCCACGTCGCCCACCGTGATGGTGCGGGGCGTGGCGTGGCGGATGGTCTCACCGAGGCGGAAATCCTCGAAGAACCGGCCGGGGTTGGTTTTCACGGTCACTCGATCCTACTGCGCGTACATGTAAGCCTGGGGCACGGCATATTCGTGCAGAAGCTTGCTGATGAACAGCAGCAGCAGGATCAGGATGATCGGCGAGATGTCGACGCCGCCGAGATTGGGCAGCAGGTTGCGGATCGGCCGCAGCACCGGCTCGGTGATCCGGTAGAGCACCTCGCCGATCTGGGCGACGATCGGGTTGCGGACGTTCACCACGTTGAACGCCACCAGCCAGCTCAGGACCGCGCTGGCGATGAGGACGTAGATGAAGAGCTGGACGACCGTGTCGAAGAGCCAGATCAGGGCGTTCATGCGGGTCCGCGCGTATCCTAGGGGCGCCCGCGCGGCGTCACCGGGAGCGGTGTGCGGCGGGCGGCGGTGAAACAGGAATTGACAGGCTGAGCCGCCCGCGCCTACAAGGCCGGCGCCTCGACGGGGCTGTAGCTCAGATGGGAGAGCGCCGCAATCGCACTGCGGAGGTCAGGGGTTCGATTCCCCTCAGCTCCACCAGGGGTCCTTGCGCAAACCGCAGGATCCAGGTGGTCGTCGAAAGTCACGTCATATCAGTAGCTTAGCTCGAGCGTCCTGCTTCAGCCGCGTCTCTGTCGTGTCTCCGGGGCCGGATCACCGGCCCTTCGGACCCCGGTCTCCACAGGCCTCATTCCCGTTTCCTGCGATGCTACCCGCGGTCCTCGATTGGTTCTTCCGCGACCGCACCAGCGGGCGCATCGTGATCGGCCAGTGGCCGAACACGCCGCTGTGGCTTTTCGGTCTGATGCTGTCCGTCGCTTGGATCGCGGGGGGAGGATACCGCCGTCGGGCGGTGGGCGGATCTCGCATCGAGGATCGCCCTTGCGGTCTGGGCGGGCGATGAGTTGCTGCGCGGGGTCAACCCGTGGCGGCGCTGCTTGGGAGCCACGGTGGTGATCGGGATGGCGGTGCGCCTATTCGCCTGATCGCTTCCGGAGGCGATGACGTCAGCCGTGGGGAGCACAGGCGGGACGCTCAGTTATCACAAGCCAAGGATGCGTTCCTGTGCATTCCAAGCGGGGGGCAGCTCGTAGAGATGACGCAGGCCGATGCCCCGGGGCAGCCGCGCCTCGACGATCACCTGCACGATGCGAGGGGAGAGTAGGGCGAGGGACAGCGTCATGCGCACCGAGCGCTCGCTGACCTGCTCGGCCCTGGCGATCGCCTCGATGCTCGTGCTTCGCCCACCCACGAGATCCCCCATCCAGGTCCGGCCCGCGGCGATGCCTACGAGCATGCGGGTGCGATCCTCCGCCTTCATCGCCCGCAGCCGATCGCCCTCGCGCCCCGGCGGTACGACGATCGCCCTGCGGCGGCGCTGCAGCTGATGCGCGAAGGGCAGCGACAAGGGAGGGCGGTCGCCGGTGAGCTGCAGCACGAGGTGATCGGCATGCACCGTCACCGTCTCGAGTTCGGCAGCGACCACGGCAGCGTCTTCGAGCGGTACCGGGCTCGGTGCAGCGATGCTCCGTAGACCAGCCACGACCACCGCCTCGATCGGCCCGGCAGGCAAGCGCAGCCGCTTGCCATCCAGCCCGACCTCACGGGCGACGTAGTAGCGGTAACGCAGTGAACCCTTCTGGGCATGGCTCGGCACCATCGGCTCACCTGCCACATCGCGTAGGCGCCCGGTGAGGAGGTGCACGCTCTCAGATCGCCCGCGGTGATGCTGATGGTGGTTGGTGGTGAGCCGTTCCTGCACCGCCTGCCACGTCGCCCCGTCCACGATCGCGGCATGCTGGCCTTCATGGACCTGACCCTTGTGCCGAAGCTGACCGATGTAGAGCGGATTGCCGAGCAGCTTGTACAGATGCCCGCGCGAGAACGGACCCCCACCGGTCTCTCGCCCAGCCCCGTCGCGGCGGGCCGGCAGGGTGATGCCCTGCTCGTCGAGATCCTGCTTGAGCGCCGCCACCGTGCCGTGCGCGAGGTAGCCCGCGAAGATCGCCCGCACGAGGGCGGCATGTTCCTCGACGACGTGCAGGGCGCGGTCCTCGACCCGGTAGCCGAGTGGGACGACGCCGCCCATCCAGATCCCCTTGCGCTTGCTCGCGGCGATCTTGTCGCGGATGCGTTCGCCGGTGACCTCACGCTCGAACTGGGCGAACGACAGCAGCACGTTGAGCGTGAGCCGGCCCATGCTGGTGGTGGTGTTGAACGCCTGGGTCACCGACACGAACGAGACGCCGTGCCCGTCGAACAGCTCGACCAACTTGGCGAAGTCGGACAGGGCCCGGGTGAGCCGGTCGACCTTGTACACGACGATCACGTCGACGCGCCGGGCCTGCACCTCGACGAGCAGCCGTTGCAGGGCGGGGCGTTCGAGCGATCCGCCGGAGAAGCCGCCGTCGTCGTAGCGGCCGGGTAGCAGGCGCCAGCCCTCGTGCGCCTGAGAGCGGATGTAGGCTTCGGCGGCTTCACGCTGGTTGTCGAGGGAGTTGAACTCCTGATCGAGCCCGTGCTCGGTCGAGACCCGGGTGTAGATCGCGCAGCGCAGCGTCGGCCGTGTGCCGGGGGGCGGTGCCTGTCGTGGTTTGGACGACCGGGCACTCATGCCTCAACCCTCCCCACACCGATCTCCCCACCGCCAGTGGTCTTGGCGCGCAGGCCGAAGAAGCGGGGGCCGTTCCACTTGGTGCCGGTGATAGCCTGCGCCACGCGGGACAGGCTGTCATAGGTCGCCCCGTTCCAGGCGTAGCCCGCGTCCAACACGTGCACGGTGTGCATCACACCGGCCCATTCCCGCGAGAGCGTCACGCCGGGTGTGTGCCCGCGTCGGTCCGGCACCGGCACCGACACGCGGATCGGCATATCGTCCCCGCTCTGGCCTCTTGGGCCCCGTGCCTGTGCGAGCCGCTCGAGCGCCCGCGCGGTATCGCGATCGAGGTCACCATAGGCCAGAGCCTGCAGGCGGTAGGCGATCACCCGCGCGCGCAGGGCCGGCGGGAGGCCGGGAGGCGGGGCTGCGCCGAAGACCTGGCGCCAGCGCCGTTCCAGTGCCGCCGCGTCCATCCCGGCGAGCGCGTCGAGCAAGGCGGACACGTGGTCCGCCTCGCTCCCCAAAATGGGCTGGGTCCGCGCCATCAGGCGACGGCCGGAATCGGCATGCCAGCCTGCGGCTCAGCCTCAGCGCCCCGCGTCAGCGTCTCCCGCTTGCGCCGCGAGCGAGTGCGAGCGGCGGGCGAGGGTGGAAGGATGCGGTAGGCCGTCGTCGCGTCTGGCCGCGCTGCCTTCGCCAGCGGCTGTCCCCCGGACCGGATCCGAGAGAGGGCCGCGCGCGTCGTGTGCGGGAGCCAGCCCGTCGCCGCGATGAGCTCAGCGAGCGTAGCTCCGTTGTCTCTCGTCAGCAGCGTCAGCACCAGCACCTTCTTGTTCGGGCGGCACGCTGTGTTGGTCCGGGCGGGCGGGGTGAGGCCAATTGCCAGGTAGCCCGTGGGCGTCAGGCGATGCTGTCCGTCCGGCGCATCCGATGGGGTAATGAGGTCGTCGCGTAGGAGACGGCCAATGAGCCGTTTGCGACTGGCCGGTTTCATCTCTGGTGCGAAGCGTAGGCGGCCCTCGCATGCGGCGGTCTGCAGGATGCTGGTCTCGGTGCGGGTGAGCGAAATGGTGGTCATGGGTCGGGGTCTCCGTCGGGGGCAGGTCAGGCCCTGCCACGACCCGGACCCCGCGGGCGGCGCAAGGCCGGCCGGCGGGGCAAAGCGTGGATGGTCGGAATGACAACCTAGTGAAAAGAGGAATGCGTCAGCCGTCGCGTTGCCACTCCGCTACTTCCAGACTGTGGCTGATCCATACAAATACAGTCTTGGTGACCGCGCCAATGTCGCTTAGTCTTGTGATCAACGCGTCGATTCTATGGGATACGCTCAGGCTTGTCATAATGATTAGCCAGTTTCCGTGCGTCGGGCTGGAGACCACACACGCTCCGTTCGCTTCGACAGTCAAGTCGAAGCTACGGTTGGGCTGAAACGGTCCGAAACTTCGCGCCGTTGTCCACTGCGAACGGAAGCTCGTGACCCTTCTCAGACCTTCAGAAGGTCTGCTTGCTGGAGGTCTGATCGAACCAGAATGACCGAAGGTTGCCGAAAGCAGAATGTCCGCTTCAGTGAAGGCCGGCCGTAAAAGCCGACGGCCTGCTACCGACCCAACCCAGCCGCCTGAGAAGCCGTTGGCGCTTCCCGAAAGCGGCCGTTCGTAAGCCCTCCGGCAATTTCGGCTCGGGGTGGCAACCGGACCTTGGCTTTCCGTCCCGAAGCGGACGTTCCGCCGTTGAGCCGGACGCGATGGCGGGCCATCTACAACGAAGTGCGGCATCTGCAAGCCGCGGGGTGCCGCCGCGGATCTCGACCCTTGGATCACAGAGGCCAAGGCTTCCGGCGCACTTGCCATCGCCACCTTCGCTTCGGGACTGAACGGTGACGCTGCCGCGGTCAGGGCGGCCCTGACCGAGCCCTGGAGCAGTGGCCAGGCCGAAGGCCAGATCAACCGGCTTAAGCTGATCAAGCGCCAAAGCTACGGTCGAGCGGGTCTCGATCTCCTACAGCGCCGTATGGTCCTCGCCACCTGATCCACGCAAAGTGAGCAAGAGCCGTTTCTGTGGACGGTTACGGGGCTTGGCAGAATAGGGGCTCGAGTAACGGGTCCGGCTGAATTTCCTGCTCGTAGACGAAGATCAAGCGCAGAAGCGACATCGCCGCAAAACCCCGGGTGCAATCCCGCGGGACGAGGCCTTTCTGCTTGAGCGGCGCTCGATCTAAGGACCGCGCCTCGGGCTCTGCATCGGCGCGCATCCTTCCTCGCGCTCGGGCTACGACCATCCAACGCGCTCCGAGCGTTGCGCTCTCGCCTCCGCCGCGCGGGGAGGAGACGGACATGGTGGTGAACGATCAGGTGCGGTGGGTTCCCGTCTGCGCCAATCCCCACCTTCGGCTCCTCCCGACGAGGGAGCTGGATACAGCGTCCCACCTTCAGAGTATCGGCATCTCCGGGATGCATTGATCCGGTTGCCCGCCCGCGGGACGGGCACGGCGCATTCGACCGCAGCGGCGCGGCGAAGGCCGGAAATGACAAGCCGTATCTGAGATCATGTTCCATTCTGGAACGAAGTCATTGGCTCTAATCTAGCACTAGACGCCGCCTAGAGGTGTCCAATGCATCAATTTATCGGTCTAATTGCCATTTTCGCGACCCTCGCCGGGGTCCTTCACACCTGGGGGGCGCCGCGGTGGATCATCGCTGGTCTCTGCGCCGTGGGGCTCGTCGGGGTGTTCGCCTCCTTCATCGACTTCCAGCCCAGGGTGGTCCCCTCGCCGGTCTCCTCGGCGCAGTCGCTCAACGCTGCGATGCAGCCCGTCTTGGAAGGCGTCTGGGATCCCCTGAAGCCAAGCCAGCTCCTGGCAACGTCCCGGTAAGCCCGTCCCGTCGATCGCCGTCGGGATGATCCCGGGGAGCAGCCCTGGCCGGATGGTCGGGGCAAGCGACGGCGATGACCGGCGACCGAACCGAGCCGTCCCACCCTGGCAGCGGGTCAGAGGATCGGAATTGCCGCAGACGCGCTCCGATTGCGCGCCGGCCAAGGGCTAGAAGGTCGAGCGGGCCTCGACGCTGGAATAATAGCCGGAGCCCTGGATCCGGTCGCGGACATAGCCGGCGGCGACGGACATCTGCACGGGCCCGAACCGGACGCCGGTCAGATGCGCGCCGATGCGATATTGCCGGAAAAAGTCATCACCGAGGAACAGCGCCTCGGGGCCGATATAAACGCCGTCGGCGACCATGTAGCCGACGCGCAGACGGGAGTAATAGGCGTTGAACTTGGTCGAGTACGAGCCGTAGGCCGAGACCATAGTCCGGTCGCTCGGCGTCGCGTAGAAGTTGCCGGCGACCTTCAGCCCGACGCCCGTGCCCACGACTGGATTGCCCGGATCGGGGACGGACAGCTGATTGCTGCGGACATTGAAGCCGATGTAGCCGGCGAGGGCCGCGTCCTTCCAGACCCACTCGTAACCCGCCTGGAGGGCGCCCTCCTCCTGGTAGCCGGTGACCCGCGTGGCCACGGACCGCCCGGGATACGAATAGGTGCCGGCGATGGCGTCGACGCGCACCCGCAGGCCGTCTCGCGTGGGTGAGCCGTTGGGCGCGGCGGTCACCGTGACGGAGCCGAAGGCCGAGCTGTTCGAGGTGACGCTGGTCGAGCCGTCGACGGCGACGGCCCAGCTGTCATCGACCGCCTGCTGCGAGGCGCCGGTGTACCAGTCGGCGCCCGTCGACCGCACCGCGAGGTCGGCCGCGTCGGCGGCGGAGACGGCAGCCGCGCAGGCACACAAAACGGCGAGCGCTGTCGTAAACGGAGACGGCAGCTTTCGGGCAATCGGTCCCGCGATCCCGCCCATACTCACCGGCTCCGTTAAGCTACGATTTACGCTTTAGCCAACACTCGCCGACAATGGTTAACATTGGATTTTGGAAAGACTGCTTTCCAACTGTGCGCCTGCGGCCAAGATCGGGCGCCGAGGCGCACGCGACTTCGCCTGATGCCCCGGGCCGGCCGGGCCGCTTCGAGATCAAGCGGCGCGCGCGCGATTGATGGCGACGTCAAGGACGACCTGCAGGTCCTCGTTGCGGAAGGGCTTGTCGATCCGCAGGAAGGCGTCGGCGGAGGACGGCAGCTGGCCGTGCGGGCTGGCGAGGATGATCCGGATGTCCGGATACCGCTCGACCACGGTAGCTGCGAGCTGAAGGCCGGCCATCACCGGCATCGATTGATCGACGATCATCGCGTCGAAGGCGGCGTCGCGCGCGAGCACCTCGAGGGCGTGCACCCCGGAGGCGGCCTGGACCACCCCGTGACCGAGATCGGCGATTACCTCGGCGACGCTCGCCCGCACGAGGCCGTCGCTCTCCACCAGCAGGATCTTCCTGGTCACCGCAGGGAGCGAAGAGAGCCTCGCCGCGGCCGGACGCGCCGCCGGGAGCCAGAACTCGGCCAGGAAGGGCTCGCCGCCGCTGCCGTCGCGGACGACGTGCCACTCGCCGCCGCTCTCGGCGACCAGCGCCGCCGCGGCGGTCAAAGTCCGTCCCGTCTCGGACGGCGGCAAGGCCGTCTCCGGGCGACGGCCGCTGCTGACGAGGATGCGCACGTAGGGGGTGGGCGGCGCCTCGGCGTTCGGGTCATCCAGAACGCCCTCGGCCGCCGCGATGGCGAAGCCGGCGAGGCAGGCGTCGCGGATATGGAAGGCCAGGTTGAGGAGCAGCAGTTCCAGCACGCGCTCGCTGCACAGGACCGTCGGCAGGCCGGCGGGGATGCGATTGAGCACCGGCATGTCGCCGAGGGCGTTCGCCTCCAGGAACGGTAGATAGGCCTCGAAGGTGGTGGCGAGGTCGGTCTCGGCGAGGGTGATGTCGGTCTCGTCGCCGCGCACGAGGTGCAGCATCCGACGGGTGAGCGCGGCGCCCCGGCGGGCACCGACCATCGCCCGCCCGACCAGCCGGTCCTGCTCGTCGCCGAGGGAGTGGCGGCGCGTCAGCAGGGCGAGATTGGTCAGGACGACGGTGAGGACGTCGTTGAATTCGTGAACGATCCCGTCGGTCACCCGCCGCAGGACGAGATTGCGGCGCGGCTCAACCGGCTGCGGCAGGGTCGCGTCCGCGTGGCCCGGCAGCTTCCGCATGAGCGCGAACAGCCGCCGATCGCCTCTGACATCGGGCAGGCAGAGCAGCCTCACCTGCACCTGCTGGTCCGGCCAGTCGTGCAGGCGCAGGACCGCGTCGTGCGGGCCGTCGGCGGCGAGGGCGGCAAGGCGCGTCCTCTCGAGAAGTGGGCGGTCGGCCGCGACGAAGCAGGCGGCGAACGGGGCTCCCTCGCCGCCGCCCTCGCTCCGGGCGTTCAACAGGGTCCGGCCGGTCTCGGGATCTATCTCGCAGCAGGCCCAGCCCGACACGGTTTCGAAGGTGGTCAGCCGCGCCTTGAGCCGCGCGACTTCCGAATCGACGCCCGCCACCAGCAGCCCGGTGCTGCGCCGCTGCCCGGCGAACGCGTCCGACAGCGCCGCGAACTCGCCGATCCATGTCCGCGCGCCGACGGCCTCGTCCGCCTCTTCGCCCGTCAGCAGCCGCCGCAACGGCCGCGTCAGACGCGTCCCCGCGACGAAGCCGAGGGCCGCCGCGCAGGCCACGAGCGCGAGGCCGATGCCGGGCATCCGCCAGTCCGGCGAGCCTGCCAGGGACGCGCCGGAGGGAACGGCCTGCGCCGTCACCAGCCATCCCGGGGAACCGATCTCGGCCGCCGCGCGCATCGGCGTTGTGGCCGACACGCTGGCCGCCCGGAACGGGCTCGGCGTGCCGACGAGGACCCGGCTGTCCGCGGTGGCGACGACGAAACCGAGTGTCTCGGGCATGGTCAGGGTGCGGCGGACGTCCTCCTCGATCCCGGTGAAGTAGCTCGGTGCGGCATCGAGGCGCAGTAGGCCGCCCTGCCCGCGCTCGCCCAGCGCGACGACGGCGCCGAACGGCGCCTCGGCATCCGTCTCCTCGGTCACCACGCTCACGCCGGTCGCACGGCCGCGCAGGAACCAGGTCTGCCGGGCGACGCTGCGGCCGACCAGCCGCTCGTCTTGGGCTGCCAGCACGGTGCCGTCGGACGCCACGAGCAGGCCATCGCGATAGATCGGATTCAGACCGAGCCATTCGCGCAGGCGCGCGGCGCGCTGATCGGCCGAGAGCAGGCCCTCGTCGTCGCGCAGCGCCAGGGCGGCATTGCGGGCATCCCCGATCGTCTGCCGCAGCCGCTCCGTGATGGCTGCGACGTAGGCGCGCGAGGCCGCGCCCACCGAATCCCGGACGGACAGCGGCACGCCGGGTTGCGTGGCAGGAACGACGACGAGGAGCGCGGCCGCGAACCCCGCCGCGGCCGCGATCGCCACCTGCAGCGCGTTCAGGAGTCTGAGAGAAATCTGCAGCGGCTTCGCGATCATCCGTCCGTCCGGGGAGCTGTCCCGAGCGAGGCGCGATTTTCGTTAAGGGTCGATTAAGCCCGTCGGCGGACGCAGGGAGCGACGACGGCGTCAGCGGCGACGGGTCCTGAGGGCCGCCAGAACGGTTCGAAATATCCGCCTCACTATGCCGCCCTGCGCGCTGTCATCGTCGGTTATCGCGAAGATGCCGGTTTGGCGGAAAGAGTTTTCATGGCGTTGCCAAAGCCTCAATTTCGCTTTTGAAGAGCGATCGACTGTCGCGCGATCGCCGTCTGCTCAATGGGCCGTTTTCCTAAGTTAACCGTAATTGCCGATCTCATAAATCGAGCTGGATATTATCACGGCATTTGTCCATTGACCCTCATCGCTGTACAAATCCGGCCCTAGAGCCGTTGCACCTCGATCCGAGGGATTTTTGGCCCGGGAGGCGGTAGCGTGAGGCAGGCGTTGCGTTGGCTGGCCTGGGTTGGGGCTACACTGGCCAGCCTCGCCGTGCTCAGCCAGCCGGTCGGGACGCAGGCCCAGCTCGCCATGAGCCTCGCCGCCATGGCGGCGATGATCGTGCTGTGGTCCGTGTTCGACGGGCCGCGGACGCGCTTCGTCTTCATGGCGCTCGGCAGCCTGGTGGTGCTGCGCTACATCCTGTGGCGGCTCACTAGCACACTGCCCTCGCCGGGCGATCCGATCAGCTTCGGGTTCGGCCTGATCCTGCTGGTGGCGGAGCTGTACTGCGTCTTCATCCTGTTCGTCAGCCTGATCATCAACGCGGACCCGCTGCAGCGCGACCCGCCGGCCAAGGCCGCGGCCGCCGACCTGCCCACGGTCGACGTGTTCGTGCCGAGCTACAACGAGGATGCCGCGATCCTTGCCATGACCCTGGCGGCGGCTCGGCAGCTCAACTATCCGCCCGACAAGCTGACCGTGTGGCTGCTCGACGACGGCGGTACCGACCAGAAGTGCAGCGATGCCGACCCGGCCAAGGCCGCGGCGGCGCGGGCGCGCCGGGGGGAACTGCAGGCGCTATGCGACGAACTCGGCGTCCGCTATCTCACGCGCGCCCGCAACGAGCATGCGAAGGCCGGCAATCTCAACAACGGCCTGGCCCATGCCAAGGGGGAACTGGTGGCGGTGCTCGATGCCGACCACGTCCCGTTCCGCTCGTTCCTTGCCGAGACGGTGGGCTATTTCGCGCAGGACCCGCGCCTCTTCCTGGTGCAGACGCCGCACGCCTTTCTCAATCCGGACCCGATCGAGCGTAATCTGCGCACCTTCGAGCGCATGCCGGCGGAGAACGAGATGTTCTACGCGGTGACGCAGCGTGGCCTCGACAAGTGGAACGGCTCGTTCTTCTGCGGCTCGGCGGCTCTGCTGCGCCGCATCGCCCTCGACGAGGCCGGAGGGTTCTCGGGCATCACCATCACGGAGGATTGCGAGACCGCCTTCGAGCTGCACTCGCGCAACTGGACCAGCGCCTATGTCGACCGGCCACTGATCGCCGGCCTGCAGCCGGACACGCTGACGGATTTCATTGGCCAGCGCTCGCGCTGGTGCCAGGGGATGTTCCAGATCCTGATGCTGAAGAACCCGATCTTCCAGAAGGGTCTCAAGCCCGTCCAGAAGATCGCCTACCTCTCCAGCATGACCTTCTGGTTCTTCCCGATTCCGCGGCTGATCTTCATGTTCGCGCCGCTGCTCCACATCTTCTTCGATCTGAAGATTTTCGTGGCCAGCGTGGACGAGTCGATCGCCTACACGCTGACCTACATCATCATCAATCTGATGATCCAGAACTACATCTACGGCAAGTTCCGCTGGCCGTTCGTGTCGGAGCTCTACGAGTACATCCAGGGCGTCTATCTCGCCAAGGCAATCGTCTCGGTCATCGCCTCGCCGCGCAAGCCGACCTTCAACGTCACCAACAAGGGCGCGACGCTCGACCACGACCATATCTCGTCGCTGGCACTGCCGTTCTTCCTCATATACCTGCTCCTGATGCTCGGGTGCGCCGTCGCGGCGTGGCGCTACCTGTTCGAGCCCGGCGTGACCAACCTGATGCTGGTGGTCGGGCTGTGGAACTTCTTCAACCTGCTCACGGCGGGCGCCTCACTCGGCGTCTGCGCCGAGCGGCGCCAACTCGAGCGCACCCCATCGCTGGCGATCGATCGCCGCGGCGTCCTCAGCCTGTCGGGGCGCAGCACCGACGTGGCGATTGAGCTGGTCTCTGCCAAGGCCTGCACTGTCCGTCTCCTGAGTGGCGCCTTCGATCAGGGGCTCGTCCGTACTTCGTTGCGCGGGGCGCTCAGCGTCGAGCCGACGGCCGGGGCCAGGCGGCCCGCGCCCCTGCCGGTCCATCTCGAAAAGGCGACGCGTGACGGTCGGGAACTGGTCCTGCGGTTGAGCTTCGGCGAGCTGGCCGTTCGCGACTACCCGGCGCTGGCGGGGCTGATGTACGGCGACGCCGAAGCGATGCGCCGCTTCCAGCTCCGGCGGCGGCGGCACAAGGACATTCCCACCGGCACGCTGCAATTCGCGTGGTGGGGCTTGGTCGAACCGTTCCGCGCGCTGAGCTATCTCCTGGCCAGCCGCCGCCCCCGGCCGGTCGAGGTCGGGGAGGCGCTGGTCTACGACGTACCGTCCGGCGCCGCCTCCCTGCCCGCCGTCCCGTCGGTACCCGTTCCGGAAGCGGGGAGCCATGCGGCGCCCGTTCCCGCTGCCGCCAAGACCGCCGACGCCGAGAGTGGGGACGACTGGGTCCGCCTGATGATGGATTACGAGAACGAGCGCACCCTGGCCGAGCTTCGCGGCCGGCGCTCGAGCGCGGCGTGACGGCGATGGGTGTCCGGCTGGGCCTTTCCGCGCTGGTGCTGCTGCTAGCCCTCGCGGGCCATCCCGCTCTGGCCCAGAGCTTCCTCGGCCGCGGTCCGGCCGAGCGGCTGACGGTGCCGCCGAGCGGCAACGCCCTGCGGGCTCCGACCGAGGACGGGACGGCTCCGGCGCGGAGCCCGGATGCCCCGGCGGCGGAGCAGAGACCGGCGGTGCCGCGCGCCGCGGAGCCACCGCGGGCCTCGGCCCCGCAGGCGGTGCCGCGCGGGGTGATCCAATCGACCATCGCGCCGGCGCGGCGGCTTCCGTCCGGCCCGCGGGGTTTCCGCCTGACCGGGGAGGAGGATTCCCTGCGCTATCCGGTCTATCTCACCGACGCGCAGACGCGGGGGCCGGCGCGGCTGCGTCTCTCCTACCTGTCCGCGATCTCGGTGGCGCCGGAGAGTTCCGAACTCGCCGCCTTCGTCAACGGCACCAAGGTCGGCTGGACCCGCATCCAGGCTCCCGGCGCGGTGAAGGTCGTGGAATTCGCCATCGGCGAGGGCGTGCTCAAGCCCGGCTACAATGCCGTGACCTTCACGGCCAGCCAGCGCCACCGCGTCGACTGCTCGACGGCCGCGACCTACGAACTGTGGACTCAGATCGATCCGTCGCGGTCGGGCCTCGTGGTCGGAACCGCCACGGACATGGATGTCCGCTCCCTCGCCGCCGCGGAGCCCGACGAGAGCGGTGCGCTGCCGATCCAGGTGATCCTGAACGAGCGCCCGAACCTGGCGCGGCTGGAGCGGATGATCGAGGCGGTGCAGGCTCTTGCGCTCGTGGGGCGCGTCGCCCGTCCGACCGTGACCTTCGGGCCGCCCCTTCAAGGCCGCAACGGCATCAATCTCGTCGTCGGCACCGCCTCCGAGATCGGCGGGATCGAAGGGGTCTCGGACCTCGGTCCGATCACCGGGCCCCGTCTCGCCATGCTGCCGACGCGGCCGAACGTACCGCCGACCCTCGTGGTCACCGGGTCCCGCGAGGAGGACGTCCGGCAGGCGATCGCCAACCTCGCCGTTTCCGCCGAGACCGGGACGCCCGGCGGGCTCAAAGCCGTGCAGCTCTTCCGCGGCTACATGGTCTATGGCGGCGAGAACCTGACCCTCGACCGTCTCGGCGCGGCGTCGCGTGAGTTCTCGGGACGCCTGCTGCATGTCGGCTTCGACCTGCGCTTCCCCGGCGATTTCGTCCCGGCCGATTACGGCAAGGCCATGCTGCACCTCGCCGGCGCTTACGTGGCCGGGCTCTCCTCGGAGGCCCGCATCGTCATCGACATCAACGGACGCAACGCCGCCAGCATTCCGCTCCCGGACGCACGCGGCGAGGTGTTCGACGACAGCGCCATCCCCCTGCCCTTCAGCCTGTGGCGCCCGGGGGTGAACCACGTCGAGATCTCGGCGCAGCTCCCCAACGCCGCCGACCAGACCTGCGACACCCTCAGCCCGGCGGCCAAGCAGGCGCGTTACCTGTTCCTCGATCGCTCCCGGATCGAGATCCCGCATTTCGCCCGGGCGGCGCGCAGCCCCGACCTCGCGGCGATCAAGGGGGGGGCGGTGCCCTTCGTCGTGCCGGGACAGCGCCCGCGTCTCGTGCTGCCGACACCGGACCGCGACAGCGCCGATGCCGCCGCGACCCTGGCCGCCCGGCTAGCGATGGCCTCGGAGCGGGTCATCGACTTCGAGGTGGTCACCCAGCAGCAGGTGGCGTTCGATGCGAGCCAGCTCGTGGTCGCCCCCGCCCGCGCCCTCGACCCGGCGCTGCTCGAGGCGGTCGGATTCGATCCGCAGCAGATTCAGCGGGTCTGGGAGGGCCGCGCCGACATGGTGGCCACGCCCGGCCAGTTCGGGCCCGAGGGCGTGCTCACCCTCGACCGCCTGCGCCGCAACCTGCCGATGCGCTGCGCCCTTCCCACCCTGATCTCGCAGGTCCGGCAGGCCCAGCCCGGCCCAGACCCCGCCGACCCAGACACAGCCGGCCCAGTCCCCGCCCCAGGCCGAGGCGGCCGCCGGCCCGTCCCAGACCTCCGCGCTCTCCTCCGACCGCGACCTCATCGATCGCTGGGAAGCCTCGACGCGCGGCTCGCGCCAGATCTGGTCGGCCCTGGACGCCGTCTGGAACGAGATCACCGGCACGGTGCGATCCCTGCGCCAGACGGTGACGGCGCAGATGCGAACGGACGATGCGGTCGAGGTCCCGGCCACGGCCTCGCTGCTGATCGCCGAGGGGCCGCCGGTCCAGTCGAGCAACACCGTGATCGTCACGGCGCCGAACGCGTCGCTGCTGAAGGCATCCGTTTCCTGCCTCGTCGATCCCGTGGTCTGGGCCCGGCTGGGCGGCAGCGCCGCCTTTCTCGATGCCTCGACCGGCGCGCTCGTGACGTCCCGGCCCGAGCGGATCGAGATCGTCGAGACGCAGCCGCGCTCCCTGGCGAACCTGCGCCTCGTCTCCGCGGCCTGGCTGTCGATCAACCCGGAATATTACGTCGGCATGACCCTCGCCATGGCCCTCTGCCTCGGCCTCGCCACCACGAGTCTCGTGCGCAACGTCGGTAGGAAGAATTCATGAGCCGCCGCGACCGCTCCCCGCTCGCCGCGGCGATCCTCGTCGCGGCAATCCTGCCCGCCTCGGCCCAGGAGCAGCCGGTGGTCCCGCCGAGCACCGCGCAACCGGGCGCGCAGCCCGCTCAGGCTTCCCGCCCGGCGAATTCGGGACTCGCCGGCAAGCTCGGCAACGATGCCGCCTGGCGTGCCTACCGCACCCGGTTCATCACCGATCAGGGCCGTGTGGTCGACACCGCCAACGGCCAGATCAGCCACAGCGAAGGCCAGGGCTACGGCATGCTGCTCGCCGTGGCGGCGGGCGACCGGGTGACGTTCGAGCGGATCTGGGGCTGGACCCGCGCCAACCTGATGGTCCGCGGCGACGAGCTGCTGGCGTGGCGCTGGTCTCCGGACAAGAGGCCGGCGGTGGCCGACATGAACAACGCCACCGACGGCGACATCCTCGTCGCCTGGGCCCTGACCGAGGCGGCCGAGGCCTGGAACGAGCCGAGCTACCGCACCGCCGCTCGGCGGATCGCCATCGAGTTCGGGCGCAAGACCATCCTGTTCAAGGATCCGCACGGGGCGCTGCTGCTGCCTGCGGTCTCCGGCTTCTCCGCCCGGGAGCGGCCGGACGGGCCGCTCGTCAACCTGTCCTACTGGATCTTTCCCGCCTTCCCGCGCCTCGCCCTGGTAGCGCCGGAATACGATTGGGCGGCCCTGACGCGCAGCGGCCTCGCGCTGCTGCGCCAGTCCCGCTTCGGCCCCAGCAACCTGCCCACCGAGTGGATCTCCGCCAAGGACGCCCCGCATCCGGCCACGGGCTTTCCGCCGCTGTTCTCCTACAACGCCATCCGCATCCCGCTCTACCTCGCCTGGGCTGGGCTGGTGCGACCCGACGACCTCGCGCCGTTCCAGGCGCTGTGGTCGGGCGCCGACCGGGAGCGGCTGCCGATCGTCGATACCGGCGACGGGCGCAAGGTCGAATGGCTCACCGAGGCCGGCTATTTGGGGATCCCGGCGCTGGTGGCCTGCGCCCTCGACGGCACGCCCTTTCCCGAGGATGCGCGGGGCGATATCGGCAATCAGAACTACTATCCGGCGACCCTGAGCCTACTCGCCCTGACCGCGGCCCGCATGCGCTACCCTTCATGCCTGAAGTCCTGACCGGTCGTTCCCGGGCCCGCATGCGGCGGGCCGGTCCCTGCTTTCTGCTGGCGCTCGTTGCCGCGCCCGCCGCGGCGCAGAACGCCGTCCCTTCGGCCCGGCCCGAGCCCCGCATCATCTACGGCGACGGCCCGCGCGCGCCCGCGATCCTGGCCGACCCGGCCACGTCCCGCACCACCGACATGGTCGACGAGAGCGCCCTGCGCTACTACGCCGCCCAGAAGCAGACCGCCCGGATGAAGGCCGAGATCGCCCGGCTCAAGCGGCTCTATCCGGGCTGGAACGAGCCCCCGGATCTCAACGCCCTGCAGCCGAGCCCGCCCGAGGAGGCGGCCCTTTGGGACCTGTTCACCGCGGGGCGCTTCGACGATCTGCGCGCGGCGATCGCCGCCCGCCGCTCGATCGATCCCGCTTGGCAGCCCTCCGAGGAACTGGCGCGCAAGCTCCGCCGGGCCGAGTTCCGGTCGCGGATCACCGCGCTGACCGGCAAGGAATCCAGCGCGATCATCGATCTCTACCGGGCGGATCCCGGAGCCCTCGATCCCCTCGACGTCCAGAGCATCTGGATGGTCGCCGATGCCCTCGGCGATTCCGGTTCGGGTGACGAGGCGTTCGAACTGTACAAGTCGATCCTCGACGGCAACGCCGATTCCGGCGTGCGCCTCGCCACCATCCAGAAGACGATGGCGCACCTGCGCATGGCGCAGGCGGAACGCCTGATCGAGATGGGACACCGCGGCCCGAACGGGACCTCCGAGTTCGACGCGATCCGCCTCGACATCACCCGCGCGCGGATTGCCGCCTTCCTGCACGAGGAGAGTGCGGAATCCCCCACCCCGGCCGACCTCGCGGCCTTCCAGACCGTCGCCCGCAAGAGCGGCGATCCCAGCCAGACCAGCCTGCTCGGCTGGTACGCCTACAAGCGCCGGCAGTACCGGGAGGCGCTCGAATGGTTCAAGCATGCGATCGCCCGGGGCGGCGACGCCATGGTCGCCCATGGGCTCGCCCTCACCCTGCGCCAGCTCGACATGCAGCGCGAGGCCGAGGAAGTCGCTTATGCATGGCGCGACCGGTTCGTGGGCAACGAGCTGCTCTACATCGACATCCTGGAGCAGAAGCTGACGCTGCCGCGCCCGCCCGCGATCGAGCCCGCGCGCATCGCCCGCTACGCCCAGGTCGTTACCGCGACAACCTCCGGCGAGGGCGCCCAGGGACTCGCGTGGTACGCCTACAATTCCTGCCAGTTCGACACGGCCCTGGAATGGTTTCAGCGGGGCGTCGCCTGGATGCCGAGCGAGGGCACCGTGTTCGGCTACGCCCTGACGCTCCAGCGGCTGAAGCGGCAGCGTCCCTTTCTCGAGACGGTGAACCGCTACGACGGCCTCTTCCCCAAGGCGGTCGATCTGCTGTTCCAGGACGCGACCGCAGGGTCGCCGCTGCCCTGCGACCCCGCACCGCCCGTCGCCGCGGCCGCTCCCGGGCGTCACGCGGCCGCTCCGGGCAGGGCCGAGGTCGCCCCCCTCAACCGGGTGCCGCGGCCGGATCTCCCGAACGCCGCAGCCGATGCGAAGCCCATCGCGGTTCAGCGCAATGAGTTTCCCCTGGCGGTGTCGATGGAGAACGGCCTGCGCTACCCGCCGCCCGGGCTGGCGCGGATCCTGGCCGAGCCCGTTCCCGCCGGCACCTACGCGAGAGAGCCCACGGCCTCGGCGCCGCCCCTCGTGGCGCGGCGCGTGCCCGGCGCGGGGCCGATGCCCTATGAGCGCTTCGGCTACGCCCTGCTGCCGGATTATCGCGGGGGGGACAAGCCCGAACTCCTCTCGTCTCCTGCCCCGGGAACGTTGTGGCAAGACCAGCAGGCCGAGCGGGGGCGGCCCGATAATTCCGAGGCGAAGCGGTTTCAGTTGCCCGCGCGTTCGGCCTTCGACACGTCCGCCACGACCGAACGGACCGGCCCGTGAGGCGCATCGGAGTTCTTGCCGCCCGGATCGGCGCACGCATCGGCGTCATCCCGTGGCTCCTTGCGAGCGGCGCGGCCATCGCACAGCCGGCTCCCGTTCTGGTGATGCCAGGTGCCGGGACCGTCACGGCGGTGATCGAGACACGCGAACGCGACGGTTTTGACCAGCGCCTGCGCTATGCTGGCGGCGACGGCCGCAACCATGCCGAGCTTGCCCTGCGCAGGGAGACCGCCGATCTGCTCCTCGCCTTCCCGCCGCGGCTAGCCAAGCCCAGCGAGTTCGGGATCGCGGGGGAGATCGCCGTCCGGTTTCCGGGACAGGCGATGACCGTGCGGCCGCCGCTGCGGAACGCATACGGTCCGATCGGGATCGCCCTCGGCGTCGATTGCCTCTACGCGTGGCAATGGATCGATGGCGACCGCGGCGACAGCCCCTCCGGCGGCCAGCCGGCACTGTTTCAGGCCGAGCCGGTCGCGCGACGCCGGGCGATCTCCCTGAGGATCCGGATGTGCCGCACCGCTGAGGCCAGCCTCGGCGACCTCGTCCGTGCGGTGGAGGGCCTGCGGATCGCCCTGCCGGGAACGCGCCTCCTGCCGCCGGCCGCGCGCGTCCGATCCCAGAGAACCGCACCGAAGGCGGTCGCCCGTCGCCCTGGCAAGCCAGCCGCCGGCGAGGCGGAAAAGGCCGAGATCCCGCCGCCGCGGAAGCTGCCACCGCCGCAGCAGCCGGTCGCGGCGCCCGTCGCGCCGCCCGCCTCTCCGCCGATCGCGGCGCCCGTCGCGCCGCCGATCGCGGCGCCCGATCAGAAGCGCTACATCGTGCCGCCGAACCCGCAGGCGCCCGCTCCCCTGCTGCCGGAGGGCATTAACCAGCGCTACATCACGGATGGCGGCGGTCCCGGGACCGCACCCAAGCCGGTCCCGGGCCAGGCGCCCGGCGAGACCTTCTTCCGTGACCTTCCACCCGAAGCCTATCGGCCACCCTCGGTCCGATAGGCCGTCCTTCATCAGGCCTGAAGCCATCCTGCATGCGCGGGAAGAGCGGCACGATCTGAGCCGCCCAGGATCTCCTTAGGCTCGCTTCGTCTCATCTTGACTCGCCCTCGCGCACCAGGCAGCGAGAAGCGTCGCGAGGGCGTCGGCATCCAATCCATAGCTGTACGGCAAACCGACACCGCGCCCGGCGAGGCGGCGGTTGATTGCGGCGATCCGGTTATTCGCCGCGCTTGCATCGTCGAACACAACCATCCGCTGATGCCCCAAGCGACGCAGTCGTGATTGATGAGGCCGTTGCCATTTTCTGGGCCCGCTACGGGATAGAGCGTTGGGCATAGACCATCGCAGCTTGCTGATTATCCGCCGCCGTTCGCCCGGTGCTAAGCTAACTTGATGTCCGCTTCGGAGATGGAGACAGCGCTGGCTGAATGGCAGATTTGGGCGCAAAGCCGAACGTCCGGTATCGCGCGCACTGGCGATCCGGCATGACGTAGTCTGGCCGAAAGCTGCCGGCCTGCTTCGGAGCAGGCGCACCGTAAAAGCAGACATGCTCGAACCGACCCGTTGCAGAAGCTCGGAAGGTCTGCTCCGAGGCAGCTTGATGGACGAGGACCTACGACTGGGTTGGGTGGATGAACGAACCCGCTTACGCGGGATGGGTGGCAGCTTCGAGGTTTGCAGATTGAGACGAGCGCCCTGCGCTGATTGAGCGTCGCCTGGCCTGGGCGGACGATCGTGGCTCCCTTCATCCGAGTGGAGCCGGTTCCATGACCATCCTTGCCGTTCCCGCCGCTTCCGTCGGCTCGCTGCGCCAGCGCCTGGTCGACGACATGACCCTGCGTCGGTTCTCTCGTGAGACGCAGCGCAACTATCTCCGCGACGTCGGGCGTCTGGCGACGTTCCTGCGGCGCTCGCCCGACACGGCGACCGTCGACGACCTGCGCCGCTTCCAGATCGCGCAGCAGGAGGTCGGCCTCGGGGTGCCGACGATGAATGCCATCGTCTCGGCCCTGCTGTTCTTCTTCGTCCATACGATCGAGCGGCCCGATCTCGCCCGCAGGCTGGTCCGCCTCAACCATCCGCGCCCGCTGCCCGACGTCCTCTCCGCCGACGAGGTGCGCCGGCTGCTCGGCGCCACGGTCTGCCTCAAGCATCTGGCGGCCCTGTCGGTGGCCTATGGCGCGGGACTGCGGGTGGCCGAAGTCGCGGCGCTCAAGATCGCGGACGTCGATTCGACGCGCATGCTCCTGCGGGTCGAGCGCGGCAAAGGCGGCCGCGACCGCAACGCGATGCTGTCCGCCGATCTCCTGGGTCTCCTGCGGCGCTGGTGGACCGAGGGACACCGGCAGGGCGTCCTGCATCGCGAGGGTTGGCTGTTTCCCGGACAGGACTGGGAACGGCCGATCAGCACGCGCCAGCTTCACCGCATCGTGGTGGAGGCGGCCCGGTCGGCTGGGATCCCCAAGCGTGTCGGTCCCCATACCCTGCGCCACTCCTTCGCCACCCACCTCCTGGAGGACGGTGTCGACATCCGCGTCATCCAGGTGCTGCTGGGACACGCCCGGCTCGACACGACGGCGCTCTACGCCAAGGTCGCCACGCGGACGGTGCGGGCCGTGACGAGCCCCCTCGACAGGCTCGCCCTGTTCCATGGGGAGGGACCCGCACCGGGTTGAGGCGATGCCCGCCGCGATCGAGCTGGCCGACGTCTTTCGTGCCGCCGGTCCCGCCTATCGCGCCGCTGGCGCCGGGCACCTGGACCTGGCCGCGCTGAAGGTGATGGCGGCGATCGAGCAGTGCCGCACGGCCAGCCTCGGCGGCCATGTCGAGGGCTGCGACGCGTGCGGCCACCTGCGCGTCGCCTACAACTCCTGCCGCAACCGGCACTGCCCACGCTGCCAGGGCGCGGCGGCGCGCGACTGGCTCGCCGCGCGCGAGGCCGACCTTCTCCCGGTCGGCTACTTCCATGTCGTCTTTACCCTGCCCGCCGAGATCGCTGCCATCGCCTTCCAGAACAAGGCCGCCGTCTACGATCTGCTGTTCCGGGCCGCGAGCGCGACCCTGACGCGGATCGCCGCCGACCCGAAGCACCTCGGTGCCCGCATCGGCTTCACCGCCGTGCTCCACACCTGGGGCTCGGCCATCACCCACCATCCCCATCTCCACATGATCGTCCCCGGCGGCGGCCGCTCGTCGGACGGGACCCGCTGGGTCTCGTCACGCCCTGCCTTCCTCCTGCCGGTACGGGTGCTGGGCATGCTGTTCCGCCGCCTGTTCCACGAAGGGCTCGCCGCCCTCCACGAGGCCGGAACGCTCGTCTTCTTCGGCACCCTGGCCCCACTCTCCGACGCCAAGGCCTTCGTCCGCGCCCTCGCCCCGGTGCGCAGGAAGCGTTGGGTCGTCTACGCCAAACCGCCCTTCGCCGGACCGAAGGCCGTCCTCGCCTATCTGTCGCGCTACACCCACCGCGTGGCCATCTCCAGCCGGCGCATCCTTGCCTTCGATGGGCAAAACGTCAGCCTCCGCGTCAAGGACTACCGCCGCCCCGAGGGCGGGCAGGCGCGGGTCATGACCCTGTCCGCCACGGAGTTCATCCGGCGCTTCCTCCTCCATGTCCTGCCGCGCGGCTTCCACCGCATCCGGCACTACGGCTTCCTCGCCGGCTCGAACCGGAAGGACGCTCTGGCCCACATCCGCACGATCCTCGGCACACCGGCCCCGCCGCGATCCACCGACCCTGAACCGGGACGCTGCGACCGACGCTCGACCGCCTTGCCCCCGCTGCGGCGGTCCCATGAGAACCGTCGGCTCCTTCGCAGGCTGGTACCAGCCGCGTGGGCCGCCGTTCAGCCCCGCGCCGAACCGGGCGTGTACGCCATGACCCGGCATGGCCTGGCACCACCACACATCCGAGGAGGCGCATCTCGGGGCACGCCTCTCCGCGTGCCGAACGCCAGAATGGTCTTCACAAACCCTGTCGCCCGACCTGTCGCGATCCGGCAAACACCGGAGACCGAGCAATCCAGGAGCGCTCAGGCACCCAGGCGCTGGTAATCACGCGCCTTCCGTCCCTCGCTGGGGACGACGGTCTGCCAAAATCCCCATAACTCTGCGCCCGCCATCCCGCGGGTTCGTTCTTCCACGACTTTCGTACGCCTGACGGCGCCCGAAACTCTTCAGGAATGCGCCGGTCGGCTTTTCGTCGACTTCTCTCGTATGCGGCCCCCCTGTGACTAGGAAAAGGCAAGCCTGATAGCCGCGCTTTCCCCTGCGCAAGATACGGCCCGTTGACAATATCGTTCACGCGTGAATGATTAAGGTCTGAACGGAGCAACGGTCTGTGTCGACGTCGACGAAGCAAACTGGCCTGCGGCTGGACGACCAGCTTTGCTTCGCCCTCTATGCTGCGACGAATTCGGTCGTGCGCGCCTACCGGCCGTTGCTGGGCGAGGTAGGGCTGACCTACCCGCAGTACCTCGTCATGTTGGCGCTCTGGCAGGACGGCGTGACGGCGGTGCACGACCTGGCCGCCCGGCTGCAACTCACGTCCAGCGCGATCACGCCCCTGGTCGACCGGCTGGAGGCCGCGGGCTTCGTCATCCGGACCCGCGCGGCGGACCGGCGCATCGTCCTCGTCGCCCTGACGGAGGCGGGCCGGTTGCTGGAGGACCAAGTTGCGACGGCGCAGCAGGCCGTGGTCTGTCGCACCGGCCTCGGCGACCGCGAACTCGCCGACCTGCGCCAGGACTTGAAGGATCTCGCCGACCGCGTCGCCACAGCGGGCATGGCCCAGGGCGACGAGCCGGGCTGAGGATGCCCCGCACCCAGACGTGCGGACGAGGCTCCCCGCGGGGACGAACTGAAACGCGAGGGTTCAACGGCAGCTTGGCCGGCGGCCCAGGCGAATAAATCGAGGGCCATGCGCAACTGCAGGCGCCTTCCATCCTGTCGGCTCGCGATGAGCCGGACGATGCCCGCACGCCATGCGGGTCGAACACGAGGAGGATACATGGACGCGCAAGCGACCGGGGATCCGGGGGGCGGCCAGCCCTGGGGACCCCACAACACGGTGACGGTGGTCGACCCGTCGCCGGTGAACTGGCTTTCCATCACCTGGAACACGATGGAGGAAGCCAACCGCGTCGACCACGACGGCATCGGCCAGCCGAGCCTCGCCGAGAGCTGGCGCTGGCTCGATGGCGAGACCCTCGAACTCAAGATGCGGGACGCGGTCTACCAGGACGGCGAGCCCTTCAACGCTGCGATGTTCAAGCTCGGGTTCGACAAGGTCCAGGAATGGACCAACCCGCACCCGCCTGGCGCCTTCCTCAACTTCGCCCGGGACGTGACTTGCGAGGCGGTCGACGACCGCACCGTGCGGATGCGCTTCCCCGGCGGCGACTCCGCGGCGCTAATGAAGCTGCGCGGTATGCACCTGCCCTCGACGCGGTTCTGGAACGAGTGGGGCTTCGTTGACCCAAAGACGGGGTCGGCAGAAGGCCATTGGTGAGTCATCGACGCGCCTGGTCCGTGGGGGACTGGCCCGTTTGTGCTCACCGAGGGCGTCTCGCTCATCGATAGCCGCTCCGACCGCGTGGTCATGGAGCCCAACCCGACGTACTGGAACCCGGCCCGCAGGCCGACGGTCCGGATCGTCTACGACAACGTCATCGGCAAGGACGAGGGCATCAAGTCGGTCGCGGTCGGTGACGGCCAGGTCGACGTAGTGTTCGACCTGACGCCGGACGAGGCGAAGTCCTTCCCGGACAGTGCGCACGGGAGAATCCAGACGAAGAAGGCGAAGGCGATCCTCACGGGTGTCTTCAACGAGAACCGTCCGGACTCGCCTTGGCGCAACCCGGAGGCCCGCCGGGCGATCAACCTCGCCATCGACCAAGCCTTCGTGCTGGAGCACGGGGCGTATGGCTACGGCACGGTGATCCCAGCCTTCATCCAGCCAGGCCGCTACGGCGCAGACCCGGACATGAAGCCGATGCCGCACGACCCCGAGGGTGCCAGACGCACGCTCGATGGTCTGAGGCTCGGGGGACAAGAACTGGTCTTCGTCGCCTCACCCGCCTGGAAGGGCGTGGTGGACGCCATCGGCCAGTGCCTGGGAAAAGTTGGCCTGGGCTGCCGCTTCGTCAGCGCCAAGGACGAAACGCCGGCGGAGTTCGACGTCAAGCTCGAATGGTACTTCGACTGGACGCCGCAATATCCGGTGGCGTGCGTGCACCGGGAGTTCTTCGGACGTGACGCGACCCTGCGCCAGGGTCCGGAGGATCCGAAGTTCGACGCCCTCTACGAGAAGCTCCTGCATACGCCGGAGACCGAAACGGAAGGGGTGGTTCGCGAGGTGGAGCGCTACCTGCAGGACGAGGCCAAAGCCCTGTTCCTGTACGCGCCCTACACGCTGTTCGCGGTGTCGAACCGGGTGGAGTTCACCCCCTACGACACCTGCATGTCCGAATTGGCCGAAACCCGCATCAAGGGTTGAAGTCACTTCCGGCCGGCGCGGACTGTTCCGCGCCGGCCACACTGGGCTCCAGCACGAAGTCGCCAAGCCATGATCGTCGTGACGGCGGGTCATATCGACCACGGCAAGACGACGCTGGTGAAGGCGCTCACCGGCGTCGACGCCGATCGGCTGCCGGAAGAGAAGGCCCGCGGGATCACCTTGGATCTCGGGTTCGCCTATGCCCGTCGCGGCGACCGCACCCTCGGGTTCGTGGACGTGCCCGGCCATGAGCGTCTGGTGCGTACGATGGTGGCAGGGGCGACCGGCGTCGCGTTCGCCCTCCTTGCCGTGGCGGCTGACGATGGCGTGATGCCCCAGACCCGTGAGCACATCGCGATCCTCGACCTGCTCGGCCTCGGACATGGGGTCGTGGCGGTCACCAAGAGCGACACGGTGGACCCGGCACGACTCGTGGCGGTTCGCCCGGAAATCCGCGCGGCACTGACTGGGACCGGCCTCGCCGATGCGCCCATCGTCGCCTGTTCGTCTTTGTCCGGAGCCGGCATCCCCGAGCTTGCGGCCTTGCTGGACGCCGCTGCGGCCACGCCCGCTGTGGTCCGACCGACGCAACGAGGCTTCCGTCTGGCGGTCGACCGCTCCTTTACGATCTCGGGGGTCGGCATCGTGGTCACCGGGGCCGTGCATGCCGGCACCGTGCGCGTTGGCGACCGCCTGCTGGCCTCCCCGGGCGGACAGGAGGTGCGGGTGCGGGGCATCCGCGCCGAGGATCTCGTGACCGATGAGGCCGGCGCCGGGCAGCGCTGCGCCCTGAATATCGTCGGCCCGCGCCTGTCGAAGGGGGATATCCATCGCGGGGACTGGATCCTCGCACCAGCGCTGCATGGACCGACCCTACGTCTCGATGTGACGCTGCGCCTGCTGCCCAGCGAAAAGCGGGCCCTCCGCCATCGAACGCCCGTCCAGGTGCACCACGGCGCAGGCTTGGTCACCGGACGGATTCTCCTCCCGGAAGGCGTCGTCGTCGAGCCTGGCGGCTCGGCTAGAGCGCAGATCGCCCTCGATGCGGGACTTGGGGCGCTTCACGGCGACCGCTTCATCCTGCGCGACATCTCCGCCTCGCGCACCTTGGGCGGAGGCACCATCGTCGACATCGACGGACCGCGACGCGGAGCCTGGTGGGAGGAGCGGCAGGCGATGGTCCGCGCCCTCGACCGAGCCGACGATGGGCACGCGCTCGACGGCCTGCTCGAAGCCAGCCCGGTCGAGGTGGATCTCGGTCACTTCGCGCGGTCACGCAACGTTTCCGCGGCGGCCATGGACGCCCTTGCAGACACCCTCGGCGTCATGGTGGTGGAGACGCCCCGCGGTCCGCTCGGTTTTTCAAGGACGCGCATGAACGGCATCCGCAGTGCCGTCCTCGCGTTGCTCGACGACACGCATCGGATCGAGCCCGACAATCCGGGTCTATCCCAGGAGGAAGTCGCGGCAGGCATTCCCACTCGACATCGCAGGGTCTTGCCCCCCATCCTCGATGCACTGGTTCGCGACGGTACGGTCGCGCGTCGCGGCAACCACCATCATCGCCCCGGGCACGTCGTCCGCCTGAGTCCCGAGGATGCGCTGCTTCACGATGAGATACGCACGATCCTGGAGGCGGCCGGACTCGATCAGCCGCGCCTGGCCGAACTTGCACAACGCGTGGGCAGTGACCCGGACACCTTGCGTGGCCTTCTCGATCGGCTCGGCCGCATCGGCTGGCTGCAGCGCATCTCGAAGCATTACTACATTCTGCCCAGCGTCCTGATCGAATTGGTGGATCACGCCCGGGCGGTGGCCAGCGCACACCCTGAAGCGCTTCTCACCGTAGGGCAGTTTCGCGAAGCAACCGGGATCGGCCGGAACATCACGATGCCGATCCTGGAATACTTCGATGCGCAGGGTCTGACGATGCGTGTCGCTGAGGGGCGCCGCGTTCGACAAGAAGCGTTCACACCAAACAAATCTTAGCTGTCGTCCCTGCCTGCGCGGACGGATCGAGCGTCGTTTGGGCGATCCGCGGCATTAGCCAAGGTGATCTCGAGGTATGCCGGGGCATGGCGTCCGACGGGCATCTTTCGCCTCCGGCCAAAGTCCAATCCTTTCGATGGCGCTGACTGCTCGTCCCTCAATGCATGGTGGCAAGCGGGCTCAAGTGTGCGGCCCCAAGCGCTGTCAACGGGACATCCAAGGCGACGCGGAGGCCCGTCTCGGCGAAATCGAGGTCGATCTCCCCATCGAGTTCGCGCTCGACGCTGACTGCGATCAGCCGCGTGCCGAAGCCCCGACGCGTCGGCGGAACGGTGGGCGGGCCGCCGGTCTCCCGCCACTCCAGGAGGAGCCGACGGCTGTTGCCGGCATCGGCAATGACCGACCATGTGATCCGAACCTCGCCTCCAGGAACGGACAGCGCGCCGTGCTTGGCGGCGTTGGTAGCCAGCTCGTGCAGCGTCATCCCGAGGGACAGCACATGGCGCGGCGGAAGGTCCACGTCGGGACCATCCACCACGAAGGTCGCGTCGCCATACCTATAGGGACCCAGCTCGTTCTCTAGCACCGCCCGGAGGGGGGCGCCCGACCAGTCGTCCCGCGTCAGGAGGTCGTGGGTCTTGGAGAGTGCGAGGATGCGTGCCTCCAGCCTCTCCCCCGGGGCCTCGCCGCCACGCGTCGATTGCCGTGCCAGGGCCTGGACCGTGGCAAGAGTGTTCTTCACACGGTGATTCAACTCATGCAGCATCGTCACCTGCCGTTCCTGCATCGCGCGGCTATTGCGGACCTCGTCGCGCAGGTCCGCCTCGTTGCGTTGAAGGCTCCCGGCCATCGCGTCGAGCTTGCTTCCGAGACGACCGAACTCGTCGGCGCCGTCCAACCCGGTCCGGGCCGCGAGGTCTCCGGCCTGCCATTTCGATGCCGTTCGGAGCAGGCGGTCGAAGGGTCGTCGAATGAAGACGCGTCCCGCCAGGAGCGCGGCGGCCAGGGCAAGCACGGCACCCAGGACGATCAGCACCACGCCCCTGCGGGTGGCGGCGTCCACGTCAGCGAAGGCGACCTTTCGGTCGCGACCGACGGTCACCCAGGCGGACGACGCCGCGCCGCCGGGCTTGGCGTTGGCGAGGATGCGTTCGCGACCGTCGATGCCGAAGTCGACGCGGACACCCTCGCCACGGCTCATCACGATGCGCTGCCGATCCGGCGGCACTGGTCTTCCGACCCAACCATTCCCGTCGGGATAGCGAACCAGGATGATGCCGTCCTGGTCCGCTACCGTCACGGAAGTGCTGGGCAGTCTCAGGTTACGCCTGAGGTAACCGTCGAGCCACCCGAGATCGACGGCGACGGCGAGCACGCCGACCGTGCGCCCCTCCGCGTCTGGTAGCGCTTGGGCGAAGTGAAGCGAGTCCCTGCGGGAGGCGTTGCCGCGGGCGTAGGTCCCCATCACGAACGTACCCTCGGCGACCGCACGGCGCTGGTAGACCCGGTCGGGCACGGCGTAGGAGCCGGGTGCGGAGCCGAGGCTGTTGCACACGACGGTCCCGTCCGACCGCGTCAGCGCGAACACCGCGAATTGCGGATTGTCGCGCACGGCCCGGCGTAAGTACTCGGTGCAGCCCGAGGGCTCCATCGCACGGACCGCCGGGTCCTGAGCCAGGAAGTTGAGGGCTTGGCGGGCCGACTCCGCGACCTGCGAAAGGTCCTCGGCGACGGTCCGGGCCGTCGCCATCGTATCGGCGCGCACGGTCTCGTCGCGCGAGGTGCGCAGGGCGTGCTCGTTGTAGCCCTGGATCGCCAGCGCCGGTGCGAGGGCGAGCAGGACGAGAAGAAGGATGCGGGTCGTCAGGGACATGAGGCGCCGACCGCTTCCGGAAGGGTGAAGCGGAAAACGGTGCCTTGGTCCGGTAAACTTTCGACGGTCAACTCGCCGCCCTGACGCTCCACGAGGTCGCGGCAGAGTAGGAGCCCCAATCCGCTGCCGCGCTCGCCCGCCGTGCCGTTCGTCGTGCTGCGCCGGTCAAGCCTAAACAGGTCGGCCACCTTGCCGGCGGGCATGCCGACGCCGGTATCGGAGACCGTGATCTCGATGCCGCTCCCGGTCCGCTGGCCGGCGACCGTGATGGTGCCCCCCGGCAGCGTGAACTTGACCGCGTTACTGACCAGGTTGCGCAGGACCGTGGCCAGCATGTCGCGCTGCGCGCTTACGGTGCTCCCCTGGCACGCGATGGTCAGCGTCAGGCCCTTATCGGCGGCCGCCTCGGCGGCGCCCTGCATGACCTCCGCCGCCACCGTGCCAAGGGCGACGTCGGTGATGGTGACCGCCATCGTGTCCATCTGCAGGCTCGCCCAGGAGAACAGGCTCTCCAGAAGCGCGTAGGCCTGGGTCGCGGCTTGATTGATGCCCTTGGCACGACGCTCGATGGAGGCGTGGTCCCGCTTCGCCACCGCCTTCCCCAGGACCTCCGACAGTCCGAGCAGCGACTGGAACGGGTTGCGCAGATCGTGGGCGATGATCGAGAAGAGCAGCGTCTTCTGGCGGTTGAGGGTGTCCAGCTCCAGCGACTTCGCTTCGGCCTCGCGCCGGGCCTCGTCGAGCTTCGCCTGGAAGCCGCGGCGCGCCTCAGCGTAGCGGATCGCCCGAGCCAGGCTCGACGGCGTCGCCTCCGCCTTGGCGAGGTAGTCGAGGGCGCCGGCCCGCATCAGCCGGAACGCCAGGTCCTCGTCCGCCTCGCCCGTCAGCATCAGCACGGCGTGACCCTCGCCCGGAAGGGCGAGGAGGGAGGCGAGCAGGTCGAAGGTGTCGACGTCCGGCAGGCGATAGTCGAGCAGGATGCAGTCGAACGCACCCTCCCGCGCCAAGCGCAGGCCGGTCGTGCCGTCGGGTGCCTCGGTCAGGTCGTGCTTCAGCCCCGACTTTTTCAGGGCGCGGCGCACGGACGTCCGGTCGACGGCGTCGTCGTCGATCAGCAGGATGCGTGTGGGGGATTCCACGTGTCTGCCGAGCTCTATTGCGGGAACTCGACCACCTTCCAGAAGTGCTCCAGCATGGAGACCGCCTCCATGAAGGTGTTGGCCGGATCGCGTTTAACGATGTAGCCGGCTACGTTATGGCCGTAGGCCCGCATCCGATCCTCGTCGGCCTTCGAGGTGGTGATCATGAACACCACGGCGGTGCGCAGGTCCTCGTCGGCCCGGATCTCCTCCAGGAACTCGATGCCGTTCATGCGCGGCATGTTGAGGTCGAGCAGGATGAGGTGGGGCTTCGGCAGCTTCTCCTTGCCGTTCTGGCCCCGCAGGTACTCCAGCGCCTCGATGCCGTCGCGGGCGACGGTGATCGGGTTGCCGATCTTGCTCTTCTTGAAGGCGCGCTTCAGCCCTTGGACGTCGACCTCGTCGTCGTCGACCAGCAGCAGGTTAACCGTCGAACCCATCAGTCCCCCCCTTCGCGCCGTCCCGCGGCCACGTGAAATGAACGGAGAGGCCGCGCCCCTCCTCCCGGCCCTCGGTCAGCCAGACCTTGCCACCCTGGCGCTCGACGAGTTTCCTGACGATGGCCAGACCCATGCCGCTGCCCTCGACCTCGTCGCGGGGCCTCAGGGTCTGGAACATGCCGAACACGCGCTCGCGGAACTGCTCCGGGATGCCGGCACCGTCGTCCGTGACCACGAACTCTACCATATCGCCCGTCGGGTACGCATCGACACGGACGCGTCCGTCCCCCGGATGGTCATGGTGCTTGATCGCGTTGCCGACCAGGTTCTGGAGCGCCTGCGTGAGCGGGGCCTTCGCCGCGTTCAGCGTCGGCAGGTCGTCCGCGGCGACGATCTCGAAGCCGTCGGGCGGGCTCACCAGCACGGCGAGCTCCTCGACGAGGGCCTTGGTGTCGACCGGCGTGAAGGCCACATCGGCTCGTCCGGCCCTTGAGTAGGCCAGCAGGTCGTCCAGCAGGCTCTCCAGGCGCCGGACCCGGCTCTTCAGGAGATCCATGTTGGTCTGGACGTCGCCTGTCAGCGCACCTTCGAGGTCCTCCTCGATCCAGCCGACGAGGTTCTCGATGCCGCGGAGCGGTGCCTTGAGGTCGTGCGAGGCGACGTAGGCGAACTGCTCCAGTTCCTCGTTGGTTCGTCGCAGGTCGACCGCATGACGGGCGAGCCGTCCCTCCATGCGCTTACGGTCGGTGATGTCGGTGTTAGTCCCGTACCAGCGGATGACGCGTCCCTCGGCATCGCGAAACGGGTTGGCCAGCGAAAGGAACCAGCGGTATTCGCCGGTGGCGCTGCGGAGGGGGAAGGTGTCGTTCCAAGGCTCGCCGGCCTTGAAGGCATACGAGATCCGCTCGACGACCCGGTCGACGTGATCGGGGTGGTGGACGGCCTTCCAGCCCCATCCCTTCATGGAATCGATGGTCGTGCCCGTGTATTCGTACCAGCGCTGATTGTACCAGAAGATGTCGCCGTTCGCGTCCGCAATCCAGGCCATCTGCGGCAGGGTGTCTGCGAGGTTGCGAAAGTCGGACGCGTCCGGAGCGGTCGGCGTCGGCGCCACGGCGTCTGTCATGGCGTTTCCCTTGTTTTGTGGCTCACCGGCGTCCGCTCGCGGTCGAACGTGTAGGGCACGTCTTTTCGTGTCCTCGGCGCCCTTGTCCACCCGCGTCGGTGATCCGCATCAAGGGATCCACCGGAGGATCCCATCGCACGACGACCGCGCAGGTCTCAGCCGGGATGGTACTTCAGGCGGCCAACCACCTCCATCTTGGCGGCGGCGGGTTCGGTAGAACGGTTGCCTCTCCGGTCAACCTGCTGACACGCAGACGACGGAGGCCTTAGCTGGGATCGGATCGCCCGAGGAGCCTCGAAGACGCCTGCGGTCTCAGGCTCGTCACTCGGCGGCCTCTGAGGAGGAGGCGGCACGCCCCATGCGCCGCCGTCCGGCGAGCTCGACGGGCGGCAGGCCGACGATGTCGTAGGTTGCCGCGGCGATGCCGACGCCCGCGGCGTCGAGCCCCACCAGCATCTCGCGGCTCATCGCGTCCTTGGCGCCGCGGGTGATCCAGACCCTCACACGGACGGCTCAGCCAGAGCCGAAGCCCGTGCGGGAGTAGGGCATATCATCAAGTTTCAGCTCGCCTGATTTCATTCCTGTGCCGCGATGCACCATCATCGGAGTTTGATTTCTTCAAACTATTTTTGCTGTTTTTGAAACCTATCGGAGCTCGGCTTCGTCAAGGCCGCAACAGGGGGGTGCCAACGAGGCTCTTGGAGCATCTAATGCGCACTTTGATATTGATTTCGTTTCTACTCATCAGTTTTTCGTCACCAGTTTTCGCTCAACATACACAGCCCCGTAGGGATGCAGCTGGAACCAGTGACAATATAAACAGCGACGCCAAGGCAGAAGAAACTAGGCAACTCATAACTAAGGCGAGGGAAAAACAGAAATCGATCGACAATGAAAACACAAATTTATGGGATCGCTGGATCTATGCTGTTTGCCTAGGGTGCACCTGGGCGCCGAAAAACGTTCGGATCGTGCATACCCATCCTTCGCGCGTCCTGATGGGGATCCCTGCAGCTGAGGATGATGCACGGGAGCGCAAGGGCGTCCGCTTCGGGACCTGACGCAGTCTGCGTCAGGTACGCTCCAGAGGGTCGACAAAAAGCGAACTGTGCGCCGCGATGACGTTGCCGCGGATCCGCCAGAGTAGATGTTCGTTCGGCTATCTCCCTCGGGGGCAGGCTCCCGAACGATTGGTCGGCATGCACTGATGCCGAACGAGGCAGCCGCCAGAACGAGAAACACCCCAGGAGCGGGTGCTCTCAGGGTGTGGCCGATGTAGCGGCCAGTTTGATCGGGCTGGAGATGTGAAGGTCAACCGGACGGCTGCTCTTCTGCGACGGGGGAGCGAGGAAGAGGACCAACACTCCTCGCCCCACCGCCGCGTCCCCCGGCACAGCTGCCGGGAAAAGCGCCACCGATCCTAGTAGGAACCGAACTTGAAGTTCAGGCCGGCGCGAGCGATGCCACCCTCGGTCCGAAAGCGGGAGATGTAGCCGACGCCTGGGCCGCCGACGGAGCCGACGAGCAAGTTGTGGCTGCCGAGATCGTAGCGGATGTACTCGGCCTTGATCGTCACGGCGTTTGACCGGAAGAAGTTCAGGAACGAGTGGGTGGGCAGGGCGTACTCAATGCCGCCACCGTAGGCGTAGCCGGTATCCATCCGCGAGCGGCTACCGAAATAAGTCAGCGGCGCTGCGGTCTGGAAGCCAACGCGTTGCGTCACGTCGCCGTAGGCAAAGCCGCCAGTGCCGTACACCAAGACGCGGTCGAAGGCGTAGCCGACGCGCCCCCGCACGGTGCCTAGGAAGCTCAAGTCCGTCCGGTAGGTGTTGGTCAGGACGTTCGGGTTGAAGGCCGGGCGAAAGATCGACTGCACGCCAGTGCGCTGCAGATCCATGTACTGGGCGTCAGCTTCGACACCAACGACGATGCCCGACCCCGGGGTGAACTGATAGTTGTAGCCGACCTGGCCACCGGCGGAGAAACCATCTTGCGACAGGCGGACGGCCGGGCTGCGGAGCAGGTTGTTCACGTTGTTCTGTAGGGTGCCGATGCCCACGGTCCGGATCGTATCCGACTCGGTATAGGCGTAGCCAGCGTTGATACCGAAGTAGGCTCCGGTCCAAGTGAACACCGGCACAGGGGTAAAGATCGGCGGCGGGGCGGCGCGGCGCGGAAGGTCAGCGGCGGCAGCGGCGCCGGTCAGGGCGGTGAATGCGGCCAGCGAGGCGAGTAGCGTTCTCATAACTGCGATGTCCCGATCCCAGACTAAATCGTGTCGCAGGCTAGACGAGATTGCCACCAAATCATGTATCCGTCTGGTCACACCCTCCGTCGAACGTGATCCAACTTATTTTCTCCCGCCAACTAGATTGGGTGATACCGAGCCACAGGCGGCAATAACATTGCCATGTCCATTTCCGGGTAAGACAAACGGATCAGAATCTCTTTTAATCCCACATTCTGACAACAAAATTTCAGCTGTTTCAGTCTCACCATTCCGGTCGCTGCCGCGCATCCATACGATCTGCGAGCCGGTGGTGTTCTCAGGCGCCGCCAGGGCCGGCTCATCGTCGGCGCCATCCTCGAGGTCCGTGTCGCCGTCCATGTGGTCGAGCACGGCGATGTAGCTGCTCCGCCGCGTCGAGTGCGACCTGTGCAGCCGCCTCCAAGGTGACGCAAATCTCCGGTCCGGTCAGCGGCTTTGACGCCTCCGGAACAGCCGGTTTCGAACGCAGAGTGAAGGTGAGCACGTCGCCCATGATGTCAGATCTCGGGTCGCGGTGACGGGGAAGCCCGGCAGGCACCGGCCGGGGCGGCACGCACGGCTACGGAAGGGAGAGGAGCGCCGGTCGGTGCCCCGCCCGCTCGGCCTCAACGTGGGCGACGAGAGCCCGGGCAAAGGCCTCGGTCTCGTCGGGGTCGCCGCTCCGGACGACGGGACGCGACAGGATCGTCAGGCGGGTCTCGCGTTCGCTGGGCGTCTCGGGCTGGCGCCGCTAACCCTTTTTGCGGGTCACATCCGCCACGTCGGTTAGGGCCTCGCCGAGTAACCGAATCAGCTTGCCGGCGGCGTTGTAGTGTTCGCCGGGGTGGCTCTGCCTCGACCACTCGTTGGCGTGCGCTGCCCCCGTCCAGGCCATGGCATAGGCCATGTCGCCGCCCGTCCCCGCCAGGTTGTAAAGCGCCCTTCAGATCCTCCAGCGCGGCAGATGCGAAGGCGATCTGGTCGACGAGCTTGGCGCCGACAGGCAGGGCGGCTGCGGGCCGCTGCGCCAGCCGATCCACATCATCGCGGATGTCTTCCAGGAAGGCGGTTGGGACGCGAGCGCTCATCCGCTCGCCGTAAGGATCCGCTGCGATCCAGGCAGTTGCCGGCGGCCTCATGGCCCGTGGCCGGCTTTCAAGGGGCCAGATCGCGACCCTTTGTCGAGAAGCCTATGGCGTCCGACATTGCACGTTCGAGGTTTGGGCGACCTGTTGGACGCCTACGGCGGAGCAGCTACGGGCCGGCGACATCCTCGAGCGCCGCGCGAGGTCCGCGGCCTGACACCTCAGTCCGTCCAGTCACGCGTGGACCGATTGCCATTGCGGACTGGCACTGCCGACTGCCTTTCCCGATCCGGGATCTCCTCAGGCGCGGCCATTCTATCTCAGATAACCGTCCCTGATCACTGTGCAGCTTGGGCCGTGTCGCGTACCTGGCCCCATCGCCGTGAGGAACGGCATCGAGCCCCGCCAGCCCTAAAACGATGGGCGGCGGGGCAGCGCTATGGATACGTTCGTGACTGCCATGCTCTCGCGCTCGAATGAAATCTTGCACGACCCACTCTTCCAGGCAGGGCGGCAGGTCGCCGAGGCTGAAGAGCGGCGCGAGCAGCAGATACGCGTCCTGTCGGCCCTTGCCCAAGGCTCGCCCGCACGGATCTACGCCGAGCACGTTCTGAGCGAGATCGAGCGAACCATCGCGCTCAGCCGTATGAACCAAAAGCTTATCGAAAGCCTCCTGGCGTGATCGGCTCTATCCGGCTCGCTTGGCGCTCCAACTGCCGCTACACTCGATCAGTCCACCGGAAGTGCGCCACGTACCGCTTCCGCTGCCCCTCGCGCTGAGGCTCCCAGCAATCGGCACTTTGTTCGCCCCCTTGGTGATCGTCGCCTTCACCGCGCCTCCGGCAGATACGCCGCCAGCGATGTCGATCTCGTCGCCGGGGATCGACGCGTCGCTACCCCTGATCTGCACCTGATAGCTCGTGCTAGCTGAGCAGGGTCCTTGGGCCGTCGCAGCGATGATCGTCCACGAGCCGTCGTACTGGTTTGGTATCCGCACCTTCCTCATAGCGGCATCAGCCGGACAGAGGAGGGTTGCTGACACGATAGCCACGAGGATCGCCACGGGAATACGGATCACAGATAGCTCCAACGTTTGCTCCGCCACAGGCCGCTATGATCGGCCGCATTCCCGGCATACGAAAGGAGCAGCCGAATAGTTTCAGCTTCAACCGAGATTGAAACTCTCAATCGGTCAAGCTTGTGGATGGGCTCGTCGTGGTCTCGTCCTCAAGCCGTTGAGGCTGGCCGCTCTGTATCTGATCGTACAGTGAAAATTCGTCGCTTTATCGGCTCGATAGCTGAAACTCCCCTGCCATCAGGTTCGTAGGGGCACTCTGACGTCGTGCCTTGGCGTCGTGCCGGGGCGTGCGGTTCCCCAGCCTTCCTGGCTCTGTGCCGACGCGCCCGCCGAACTCAGGAGAACATGATGAGGAAGACGACCTTCGCTCTCGCTGCTGCAACCCTGCTCGGCAGCTTCACCCTCAGTGTCGGCACCGTGTCGGCGGCTCTAGTTCCGGTAAGCGGTCTTCAGACCGGCCAGTCGGATGTCACGCAGGTCCGGATGATGCACGGCGACCACATGATGATGAAGAAGCGCATGATGCATAAGCGGATGATGCACCGCCGCATGATGCGCAAGCGGATGATGCATCGCATGTGAGAGGCTCACTGCCAGCATCGGGGGGGCTCCGGTGGAGCCCTCTGACCCTCTGTCGTTCCGCCCGATTACGAGGCTGACGCCTTGTCCCACTTCACAGGCTCGCGGTGATGCCCTGCCCTGTGTACCGGGGCTGCTACCGCTGGATCGTGTCGTCCTCTGACGGCCTCTTCTCCGAGCGATCGGCTTACCCCTACGCGACCAGGGGCTCCGCCCTGATCGTGGGCCGGATCCGGATGGCAGATCTGAAGGTCGATCGATTTTGATGGAAGTCCACGGATTTCTGGTTATGCGCCCCGACCTGAAGTTCATCTCCGAGAACGGGAGCCGTGCCGGGATCTGGTTCTGACAGCGGAAGGGATAAAATGGGCGCCGTCTTCGTTGGGGCCTCGACGAATTGCTCTGGTCAGGGACCAAGAATGCGCAGCCTCATCCTCGCCGTCAGCGTCCTCGCTATCGCCGGTCCCGCCTCAGCGCAGGTGCCCAACCGCGGCAACGCGGACTTACAGACCAACTGCGCGGGTGACTCCCTCGCATTCTGTGCCGGCATCGATCCGAACAGCCCGCAAATGGACGCCTGCTTCAAGAAGAATTTGAGCCGGATGTCTCCGAACTGCCGCCGAGCCACTGATGCCTACAAGGACGCCGGCGGTAAGTAGCTAATCTACCGTTCGGTCACAGCTCGAATACCGCGAAGGGTGCAAGCCTTAGCTTCGTAAGCGCAAAGGCTGGACCACCGAACCAAGCCTTTAGCGCATCAACGAACTCCTTTGATTCGACATCCAATATGCGAAGCATCACCCCGGCATTCGGCCTCCTCGCCCTTACGGCTCCTGCTCTCGGGGCACTCGACGCATCTACCTCAAAGCGTGGCAACAAGGATCTGAAGACGTACTGCTCGGGTGATACGGTCACTTTCTGCAGCGGCAATGATCCGGACAGTCCGGAGATGGACGCCTGCTTCAAGAAGAATGTGGACAATATTTCGGAAAACTGACGGCGTGCGATCACGGATTACAAAGGCGGTGGCGGCAAATAGCATCGGCGTCGTCTTTGAGTTAGAGCCGCGGCAATCAAGACGCAGCCAAGTAGTACAGCACCTGACCATTCCCATTCTCGGATCGTCACCGGTGCTCGCAGTAACACCTGCGCTAACCAGAAACTGGCAATCTATAGGAACGTCGGTGGGATAGACGACCTCCCCCGCTCGCCCGTGATCAGATCGGGCGGCGGGGCCGAGCCGGTTCTCAGCCCAGATCAAGCAATCCCGCTTCTGGCCTGCTGGAACAGCCCTGAAACTCTGTCGCCCCGCTGACCGTAGGGGGTGAATGGCTCTCAAGGTGTCAGCATTCGGCCAAATCTTGCGATCCCACCGCGTCAAGGTAGTGCCTTGCACCGCTCAGCCGGGCTGCTTCCGATGGATCATTACCTCGGCTGACGGCCAACGGTCGGAACAATCGTCCTACTCCTACGCAACGGTCGCTGGCGCGCGAGCGGTCGGCAATATGCGGCTGCGTGAGCTGGTCGCAAAGACCTGACACACCCACAAATCTCAGAAAGCGCGTCATGAACGGCGGCATCTACGACCCCGCTTCGGATCCCGACCTACGCGCGGCCGAGTACGTGCTCGGCACCCTCGACCCGGAGGAGCGAGCGGCGATGGCGCGCACGCTCGCCACCGATACTGCCGCGGCGGCTTTGGTACAGGCCTGGGAGCGGCGGTTCTCGCCATTGTTCGGCGCCATCCCGCCGGTGATGCCGTCACCGCGGGTACGGGCGGCGCTGCTGCGGGCGCTCTCGGCCCGGCTCGGCGGATCGACCGCTCCGCTGGTCGGCGATCCCCTCACCCATCTGCGGCGGCAGGTCCGGCGCTGGCGCATCGCCACCGCGGGGCCGGGCTGCTGGCGGCCGGGCTGGCGCTGTTCGTGGCGATGGGCCTGCGACCGGAGCCGGAGGGCGGCCCGCTACCTCGCGGTGGTCCAGGGCGGCGGCGCGCTCCCCAGCGCTGATCGTGCGCGTCGACACCCGCACCGGCACCGCCCAGGTCCGGCCGGTCGGGGCCGAGGCGCCCGCGGGCCGGAGCCTGGAGCTGTGGTATGTCGGCGCCGAGGGCCCGAAGCCGCTTGGCCTCGTCGGGGGCGGTGCGACCCGGGTGACCCTGCCGCAGGGCGCCTCGCCGGACGCGGTGCTGGCAGTGTCGGTGGAGCCGCAGGGCGGCTCGCCGAGCGGCCAGCCCACTGGACCGGTCGTCTTTACCGGCAAGCTGATCGCCGAGTAAGCGTAGGTCGAGGCGGCGCAGTCAGAACCGCGCCGCCAAGCATCATCACGGCATCAGCACGCCGTTGACGACGTGGATCACGCCGTTCGACTGCATCACGTTCGGGATCGTCACCGGAACGGTGTTGCCCTTCACGTCGGTGATGTAGATCTTCTTGCCCTGCGCCGAGACGCCGAGCGGCTCACCCTCGACAGTTGTGAGTTGGTTCTGCCCGCTGCCCTTCTTGGCCAACGCCATCAGATCCTTGGCGGTGTAGACGCCCGGGACCACGTGGTAGGTCAGGATCTTGGTCAGCGTCGGCTTGTTCTGCGGCTGCACCAGGTTCTCGACGGTGCCCGCCGGCAGCTTGGCGAAGGCGGCGTTGGTCGGCGCGAACACCGTGAACGGGCCGGGCCCGTTCAGCGTCTCGACGAGGCCGGCGGCCTTCACGGCGGCGACCAGGGTGGTGTGGTCCTTGGAGTTGACCGCGTTCTCGACGATCGTCTTGCTGGCATACATCGGCGCGCCGCCGACCATCGGGTTCTTGGCGTAGGCCGCGCCGGTCACGCCCAGGCCGAGGGCGAGGGCGAGGGTCAGAGCGAACGTCTGGGCGACGCGGCGGCCAGTGTTGGCGTTAGACATCATGTTTCCTTCCATTGCCCCCTTCGGTGAGGGAGATGGCGCCTGATACGAGGCCCCCTGCGGAAAGGTTTCGGATCGTAGACCGTCCGGCCTCATCACTGATCAGCGAGCGTGATTGGAGCAGTTCTGCTGGGACCGGCTTGAACCGTATCGTAGCCCCCGCCTCGATCACGGAAGGCGCCCGATCCCTCGGGCCACGGCGATGATGCTTGCTAACACGAGGACTACAGCAGCGATCGCCAGTTTGATGCGCACCAACACCAAGCCCAGCCTCTTCATCGCAGGCCAACCCGTCAAGTGTTCTCGTCCTGATCGCCCTCGACCGACACGTCCATTCCCTCCAGCGGGACGATCGGGGAGCTCTCCGCCAAGACCCGGATCATCTCGGAGCGATCTTCGAGCATCGTGGCCGGCGGCTCTCCCACCATCGCCTTCCAGCCCGCAATAAATCGGGGTCCCGGCATTCGAGCGAGAGAGTCCTCGGGCTGGGGAGCCGGCTCGGTCGGTAAGATGCGTTCCCTGCTCATGGGCGCGGTACGCACGCTGCCCCAGGCATGTTTCGATGCGCTGTGGCCAGGGTAAAGACGGCGTTGCCTTGATTGGCGCCCCGGGTTCTGTTCGAGCGGACGTCGAGCTACCAGAACCGGCTGGGACAGGAATGGGGCGTGTCTGTCTGGGAGTTCGCCAAGAAGGCCGGGGCCAAGTAAGCAAGTCGATCCGGTTCAGAAGTTGGCGCAATGCGCAGCTACCCGCTCCGCGAGGCGCCCGGCAGTAAGGGGAGCCTCAGGGTGATCGAGCTTCAGCGCAGCCCTGGGCATCTCGGGAAACTCGGCCTCGTCCAGGTTCTGTACCAAGCCAAGGCCACCGTGCGCCGTGATTGCAAGAATGCCCGCGGCCCCATCGCTGTTCGCACCGCTGAGCACGATCCCGACCACGCGCGCCATAGGTTTCGGCGGCCGAGATGAAAAACGGATCGGCGGCCGGGCGTGTAAAGTGGACCTCGATCCCCTGATCCAGCCAGATCGCGCCGAAGCCCAACCGCATATGCGAGACGGTGGCCGAGGCTAGCTCGTCACTGCGTCTCGACCCACAGCAGCAGCAGCGCCGCCGTTACCATAAGCGTCCCGAACAGCAGGACCGTCAGGAAGTCGCGGCGCTGGATAGCCCCTTCACCCAGCGCATCGTCGAGCATGACCGCTGCGGTTGAGCCTGCGGTCATCCCTGAGACCAACATGGCGGCGATCAGGATCCAGCCTGTCAGAGTGTAGGACATAGGTGAATCACCGTAGCCAAGACCGTTACCTACGCGGACGCGATCAGCATCCAATCGCGGGCCTTCGCCATGCGATCCTCGTCCGGGGTCAGCGGCATGTCGGTGATCACGCGGTTCACGATGTGACGCACGACGTTCTCATCCAGGCCGAGCCCGTGTGCGAAGACCCGTAGGGCCTGTATCAGGCGCTCCACGACAATCTGGTGATTTAGATCGATTTCGTCCTTCACGGATCATCCCTTCACCGGGTGCGCCAGCAGGATCGCGGATTTGACCGCGGCTCGCTTGCTACCGGCTTTGGCATTTGGCTCTTTGAGAACGGCTGATGCGTGGCGATCCGCTCGCACAGTCGCGGTGAGGTCAACGACGCAGCCTAGAGCCAGTTCGAACAAACCGGTCTTGGGCGTCGCGAGTACGGCGTCGACCGCGGCGCTCACCTGCTCGGCAGTGACCTCTTTGGATTTCAAGAGGTCGGACACGGTCGGGGTGTTGGCCATCCAGCAGAGGTATCGCGGCTACCCTACCCCGTCCATGAAGCGCGTTCGCGTAGAGCCTCGATCAAAACAGATGCGCAACCCCACGCACCACAACGACAAGGAATGCGGACAGCAACAGTATGGCGGCCGTCGCCAACTTGGCGCGGGGCAACCGAGAATTTTCCTCAACCATGAGCGGCTTAGCTAGGGCGCCCCGGCCAGGCGGCCATATCATCGCGGCTCCGCGCCTTGCGCTGCTAAGTCCGTCTAATCCCAGCTTAGACGGTCCGCTACTTCGAAGGCACACTACCGACCGGATCAAGTTGTGTCAGGAACCGACTAGGAAGTGCGCCGTTGAACGGTCCCAGCGTGACCGTGATCGGGAAGCATATTGTCGCTGCCGAACACCTGTCGCCAGAGCGGTCCGCATATGAGCTTCCCGAGGTTAGTTATGTTCAAATGCCACGCGATTACAGCAGCTCTGGTAATGTCTGTGTCGGCTCCGGCGCTGGCCCAGGGCTTCACAGAGTTCCGCGTCCGCTCCCTGGAGTCGAACGCCTACGAAATTCAGGCGGCCGAGATCGCGCTGTCGAAGACCCGCAACCCGGCGCTGCGTGCCTACGCCGAAGATGCCATCCGCGATCACCGGGCTGCCAACGCAGCCCTGGTTGGCGGTGAGCGGAACTACGATCGGTTACAGGGAGCCGAGGTTGGCGGCCCGGTGGGTGGCGTACTCGCGGCACCGCTCGCGGTGGCCGGCGGTGCGGTTGGCGCAGCGACTGGAGCAGCAGCTGGTGTGGTCGGCGGCACCCTATCGGGCGGCCCGGTCGGCGGTTTGGAGGGAGCGGGCGCCGGAGCTGCCCGCGGCGCACAGGTCGGGAGCGGCGTCGGACAGGGAGAGGTGGTAGATACCGGTTCCACCGTCGCCGCACCGAGCCCCACTCAGCAGGCGATGCTAGCAGATCTATCTGCGACTCCAGCAGGCCCAGCCTTCGACAGCTTGTACGTCCAGCAGCAGTTACAGTCGCATCAGCAGGCGATCGCGATGACGCAGTCCTACTCGGCTTCGGGACCGAGCCCGGTGCTACGGACCTACGCGCAGCAAGCGCTACCGGTCTATGAGAACCACTACCGTGCGGCCCAGCGGCTGCAACAGGGCATGTGAGACCCGATGTAGCGGGTCATTCAGACCTTGCTGGTTTTGGGAGGCGACGGGCACGGACCCGTCGCCTTTATCTATTTCCGACGTACACTGATCGGCTTGGCTCGCGACCGAACGGGCGGCCATATTATCATGGGTCGCCCGGCCTCGCACACAGCATGGGCGTGCCCGCAGCCGATTTTCCTGGAATGGGGACGGAGGCGGTCGCGAAGAAGAGACAGTGTGTCTTCAGCGCTCTCGCGCCGCGGTGTTTCATCGGGTCGAATGACCGATTGGACCGAGGGATCGAGCGATAAGGCGCTCTTATGCGAAACACCCCACGTGGCAGCCGTTGCGCTGAATGTCCTGTGTGGATGGCTCCCGCATTGCAAGCGGCGAATTGAGCTTCTGACGCGTTGGTCGGGTGCAGTCTTGTGTCCGGCCTGTTGATGCAGTCGTTCATGTGACCGCTGGCCCTGATGGTATCCGCGAGCTGGGTCCCACTCTGCTTTGCGGGCTATGATGCCCTGGACATTCAGCGGGGTGTCCCGGCTCCCGGTCTGACCGGTTCGCCATCAACTCTCGTCGTCCTCGCAACCTGGAAAAACCTCCGCGCCGTGCGGTCAGGCGGCCGTGGCCGCGGGTGCGCGGTAGGTGCCGCCGCGGGTCATGATCGCCCAGGCGACCCGCGCGGTGCGATTGGCGGCCGCAACGGTCACGACGCGCACCGGCTTGCGCTGGAGAAGGGCCGGCAGCCGCGAGTCGACCGACGTCGGCGCGGCCTTCGCGCGCCGGACCAGAGAAGTCATGCCGACTACGAGCAGGCGGCGCAGGTAGCGGTCGCCCATGCGCGAGATCCGACCCAGGCGCTCCTTGCCGCCGCTACAGTTCTGCAGCGGTGTCAGTCCCAACGAGGCGGCGAACTGCCGACCGGGCAGGAAGCGCTCGGGCTCGCTCACCGAGGCGGCCAGCGCCGTTGCCGAGACGATACCGACACCGGGGATCGTCGCCAGGCGCTGCGACAGGTCGTTTTCCCGATGCCAAGCGAGCAACTCCTTCTCCAGGCGGGTGAGCTGGATCTGCAAGGCGCTGATCTGGTCGGCCAGCCCGGTCACCACGCGTTGCGCCAGTGGTGGCACCTCGGCTGCGTCTCCGGCCGAGAGCCGGGCTGCCAGTTCGAGCGCGTGCCGCAGGCCCCGCGCCATCTCGATCCCGAACTCGGCGAGCAGGCCGCGGATCATGTTCACCAACTGCGTGCGTTGCTTGACCAGCAGGTCGCGCGTCCGGTGCAGCGCCAGCGCCGCCTGCTGCTCGGTCGACTTCACCGGCACGAAGCGCATGCTCGGGCGCGTCACCGCCTCGCAGATGGCAGCGGCGTCGTTCGCATCGGTCTTACCGCGCTTCACATACGGCTTCACGTAAGCGGGCGGCATCAGCCGAACCTCATGGCCGAGCTTCGTCAGTTCCCAGGCCCAGTGATGGGACGTGCCGCACGCCTCTATGCCGACCAGGCATCGAGGCAGCTTGGCGAAGAACGGCACGACCTGCGCCCGCCGCAGCGCCTTGCGAACGACGACGTGCCCAGCTGCATCAACGGCGTGAACCTGGAAAATGCTCTTGGCCAGATCGATGCCGACGGTGGTGATCTCCATGGGGATGGCTCCTGCATCTGCGTGGCTGCTGCTTCGACAGCAACCACATCTTGGCACCGAGATGCCGTCAGTTGGAGCGGGAGCCATCCACCCCATCTGCTTTGGAGGAGCGGCCGAGACACCTTGAATGACCGGGATGGGCGCAAAGCCGAACGACCGCTTTTGCGCCCATCGGCGATCCGGCATGGCGTAGTCTGGCCGAAAGCGGACTGGCTGGTTTCGGCTTCGCCATGTCCTTGAGCGGACATGGCAGCAGTCTCGCTTCCCGTATCCAAAGAAGACGTTTTGCCGACGTTTGAATAGCCGACATGGTTACCCGACAGGATTTCAGTCGCGCTAACCAGTTTATCATATACGGCCCACGACCGTCGGGAAAACGATCGTTTTAACGACAACGTCGCGTTCTGCGTCGTGCCGGGGAGGCGAAACGCTCGCGGTGGCGTTGTATCCGGTGTGCCGTGAGCCTCGGCGCAGCGTCGAGGAGTTTACGCCGCATGCCGATGGACGAAGCCACCGCCCCACGCCCGCCAGCCCAGGTGCCGCCGCCTTTGGTGCCAGGGCTACGCGGCTTGCTCACCCTCGCCGTCGGCGTCGTGCTGATCGCCGCCCTCTACTTCGGACGCGAGGTGTTCATCCCCCTAGTACTGGCGGTGCTCCTCAGTTTTGTCCTCGGGCCGGTCGTCAACCTACTCCGGAGGATCAAGCTCGGACGGGTTCCGTCGGTCATTGTCGCCGTCCTTCTCGCACTCGCCGTCATCGGCGGCTTCGGCGCGGTCATCGGCACCCAGGTCGCCGGGCTCGCCGGCAACCTGCCACAGTACCAAGTGACGGTGCAAAAGAAGTTCGCTGGCTTGCAGCAGGGATGGCTCGGCGAGGCCAACCGGGTCATTCAGAAGTTCAACCATCAGGTTCACGACGCGACCCAGAAGGTCGACGCCGCCGGTACGGCAGCGTCGACGGGACCGGCCGGCGACACCCCGAAGGCGCAGCTCGTGCGGGTTCAGGAGCCCGAGATCTCACCGCTGGCTCTGGCCGAAAAGGTGCTCGGTCCGATCTTCGAGCCGCTGACCACGGTCGGCATCGTGCTTGTCGTGGTCGTGTTCCTGCTGCTGCAGAGGGAGGACCTGCGCAACCGCATGATCCGCTTGTTCGGGTCGAGCGACCTGCACCGCACGACGGTGGCCATGGACGATGCGGCCGGTCGGCTCGGCACCTACTTCCTGGCCCAGCTCGGGATGAACGCTGCCTTCGGCATCATCATCGGTGTTGGCCTATGGCTGATCGGGGTGCCCAACCCCCTGCTGTGGGGTGTGTTCTCGGCGCTGATGCGGTTTGTGCCCTACATTGGCGCTTTCATCTCGGCCGTGTTTCCCCTCGCGCTCGCCGCCGCGGTCGACCCGGGCTGGACCATGGTCATCGCCACGGCCGTCTTGTTTCTGGTAGCCGAGCCCCTGTTCGGACAGGTGATCGAACCGCTTCTATACGGGCACTCGACCGGCCTCTCACCCTTCGCGGTGATCGTCTCGACTCTGTTCTGGGGCTTCCTGTGGGGGCCCATCGGCCTGATCCTGGCCACGCCTTTCACGGTCTGTCTCGTGGTGCTCGGTCGCCACGTCGACAGCCTGGAGTTCCTCGACATTATGCTCGGTGATCGGCCGCCACTGACGCCCGTGGAGAACTTCTATCAGCGCATGCTGGCCGGCGACCCAGACGAGGCGCGCGATCTCGGCGAAACCATGCTGAAGGAGCGTTCCCTGTCCTCTTACTACGACGAGGTTGCGCTCAAAGGTCTCCAACTGGCAGCCAACGACTATCAACGTGGGGTTGTCACGCCAGCGCAGCTGGAAAACATCCGCGCTTCGGCACGTTCCCTGGTCGAAGATTTTGAGGTGCACGAAGACGTCGAGCCTGCGGGAGACGCTAAGGCGATGAACCCGAGCGAGACTCTGACCTTAGCTGAGCGAGCCCATCCCAGAAATGAAGCCGTGCCCGGGCAAGCGCCACTGCCAGAGGCGCTTCCCGAAGCGTGGAAAGGGGAGACGCCCGTGCTGTGTGTGGCAGGACGCGGCCCCCTCGACGAGGCCTCCTCGGCTATGCTGGCCCAACTGCTGCGCAAGCACGGACTTGGAGCACGGGTCGCCGGTTACGAGGCTGTTTCACGCGACCGCATCCGCGAACTCGACCTGACCGGCGTGGCAATGGTGTGCATCTCCTACCTCGACATCTCCGGCAACCCGGCACACCTGCGCTACCTGCTGGAGCGGCTGAAGCGACGCGCACCAGACGTTCCGGTCCTAGTCGGCCTCTGGCCGGTGGGCGAGAAGGTACTCACCGATGCCAGCGTTGGACGCCAGGTCGGGGCCGACGCCTATGCGTCCTCGCTCCGGCAGGCCGTGGAGGCTTGCCTGGCCGCTGCCGGTGCAACTCAGGAGAGTCCCGCCCAGGCGGCATAGGATTGCGGGGGGCAACCATCGATCAACCTAAACTGAGAGCATATCCCATCCTAGACGAGCGCTGCGTTGCCCGGAGCCTCGCCTGTCGAGACGATTGAGGCCGATCAAGCTGGCACCGACGGGGGCTGAGCAGTGGCTAAACGGAGAGTGACGTCCGCCGGGTGTACCTTGTCGCCAGAGCTCCTAGCCGCCCTACGGGCTATTGCTGCCACCCCTGGCGACCTTCGGATGTCCGCGCACCCGACCTCGATGCCCATTTTGCTAATGATGGGCCTGATCCGGATGTGCGAACGCTGGGATCCCACCTGGATATTGACCGCCGCGGGGAACCAGATCGTGACCGATATCGGCTCGGACGAAGCGTAAGGACCTGAACTTGATCAGCTTGGCCGCAATAATGTCCGAGAAGGGTGGTGAGTGAACCTTGGCCTTACGTCCCAAACCGTACGCTCCGCCATGCGCTGGGCCTCACTGCAGGCGCGGTTTGGGGCATCCGAGAAAGCGAGCCTTCGCTGTGTCGGTTGTTGCCCGTTGGCTACGCTCGTGTCGCAACTCTGCACTGCAAGCACGGGAAGGCCGCTTAATCCGTGCCGGCATGCAATAAAGGCCGATCCGACGATGGAGAGGTTTGGACTGCGGAATGACGAGAGCTGGGCTTATCCGAGCGATCCATATCGCTGCCATTGCCGCTTCGCTTACCTACGGGTTGGCCGGCATCACCGCGCAGGCCGGCTCATCAGCACAACCTGGACAGACCGTGGGGCAAGCCCCGGGCGCGCCATTGCCGATCGGGCTCTACTTCATCGACACGTCCAGTTTCGGCTCGCGCGATATCACCCCACGCGGCACCGACTCGAACATCAACCTGCCGTCCTTCATCTGGGCGACACCGGCTGAGGTGGTCGGCGGCCGGCTGCAGCTCGTTGTGTTACAGCCAATCACAGCTTCGAGCACGCGAGGCGCGGCGTACCAAAGCGGGTTCGGCCAGACGCTGCTCGCTGCGCAGGTGGCCTGGAAGCTCGGCAACAACCTCAACTTCAGCTACCTGCTTGGGGCGTACCTACCCAGCGAGACCAAGATCGTCATCCAAAATCCGGTTCTGCACCAACGTTTCGCGATCACTTACAATGGCGATGGCTGGAACCTGACAGGCAACTTCCTGTACGGTACCTTCTTCGATACGCGGTCGGCCGGCGGTACTTACTACCCCGACTTCCTCAATCTCGACCTTACGGCCACCAAGCATTTCGGCAAGTGGGAAATCGGGCCGGTAGCCTTCGGATCGACCGACCTTCCGACCAACAATCCGTCCTATGCCCGGCAGGGCCAGTTCGCTGTGGGCGGCCTTGTGGGATACAACTTCGGCCCGGTCAACCTTCAAGCCTACGTCACGCGGGACGTCGTTCAGCGCAACTACGCCGGACTTGAAACTCGCGGCTGGTTGCGCGCCACGGTGCCGATCTACCAGGACCAAGGTGAACTTCCTGAGCCGAGCCCCATCCTGCGCAAGTTTTGAAACCGTCCCGGACGCGCGTGGTGATGAGCGTTCTCTCCTGCGATGGATGCATGAACGTCCCTGGCAGGTTTGCCCATGTTTGAACCGATCGGCTCAGCCAGAACTCAGGACCGTGTATCACGGCGCACCTCGTTCCGTAGCGTGTCCTTATGCAGGCGCATGACCGTCGGAAAAACGACCGGATACCCGACACCACTAAGTTATGCGCTCTGCGCAGGTGCCGCCTTCGCAAGGAGTGCCGGCATGGATGCGGCTTGGAATGACTGGTCGGGGTGGCAAGCGGACCCTGGCCTACCGCCTCGAAGCGGACGATGGCTTAGGATCGGGCCGTCTTCTCCTTGTCGCCCTCAATCATCGACCGGATGCGCGAGGCCATCTCTTCGATCGAAAACGGCTTAGTCAGCACCGCCATCCCAGGGGCGAGGTGTCCGTTGCCAAGGATCGCGTTCTCCGCGTAGCCGGTGATGAACAGAACCTTCAGATCGGGCCGCGACACCCGGGCCGCGTCCGCCATCTGTCGCCCGTTCATGCCCCCGGGGAGGCCCACGTCGGTCACGAGTAGGTCGATGCGCACGTCCGATTGCAGCACCTTCAGGCCCGCCGCGCTGTCGCTTGCTTCAATAGCGAGGTAGCCAAGGTCTTCGAGGATTTCGGTGACGAGCATCCGCACGGACGGCTCGTCGTCCACCACCAGAACGGTCTCGCCCTGCTCAGAGCGGGGTAAAGCGGCGAGCAGGGCGGTCGGATCATCGACAGCGATGTCGCCGTAGTGGCGCGGCAGGTATAGGCAGACCGTCGTTCCCTCGCCGACCTCGGAATAGATCCGCACCTGTCCGCCCGATTGCTGGGCGAAGCCGTAGATCATCGATAGGCCAAGCCCGGTGCCCTCGCCGATGGGCTTCGTCGTGAAGAACGGCTCGAACACCCGGGCGATCACTTCGGGAGGCATGCCGGTGCCGGTGTCGGTGACGCAGAGTGAGAGGTACTGGCCCTCGGGAATGACGTGCTTAATCGCAGCTGGCCGATCCAGCCACTTGTTGGCGGTCTCGATGGTGATGCGCCCGCCATCCGGCATCGCGTCGCGCGCATTGATGCACAGGTTTAGCAGCGCATTCTCAAGCTGCGGGGGATCGACCAGCGCGGGCCAGAGCCCGGATGCACCGACCACCTCGACCAGAATGCCCGGTCCGACTGTGCGCTGGATCATCTCGTGCATGCCGGCGACGAGCCGGTTCACGTCGATGGGCTTGGGATCGAGCGTCTGGCGACGTGAGAACGCCAACAGGCGATGCGTCAGGGCGGCGGCGCGTTTCGCCGCCCCTTGAGCAACGGTCATGTACCGATCGACGTCGGTTAGGCGGCCCTGCTGCATGCGGCTCTGCATGAGTTCGAGCGAGCCCAAGATGCCCGCGAGCAGGTTGTTGAAGTCGTGAGCGAGGCCGCCGGTGAGCTGACCCACCGCCTCCATCTTCTGCGCCTGGCGCAACGCCTCCTCGATGCGCTCGCGCTCCTCGCCCTGCTGCTTGAGCTGCGCGTTGGCCTCGGCCAGTTCGTGCAGGTGCTGGCGCTGCTCGGTCAGGTCGGTAAGTACGCCGCACAACAGGGCCACGCCGTCGCCCCGGCTCAGACGGCTGAGCGAGAGATTGGCCGGCAGGTGCGATCCGGTGCCAGAGCGCAGGCAGACCTCGCCGCGGGCCGCACCGTTGCGGTCGGCGTGCGCCAACAAGCGCGTCAAGACCGGACGATCCGCCTCGTGGACGAAGGCGCCGAGCGGCTGCCCGATCAGCGCCTCCGGTGGGTGCGCGAGCATCGCCGCGACGCGCGGGTTGCAGTACAGCAGAGCCCCATCCGAACTGAGGGTGAACGCCCCCTCCTGGATCTGCTCGATCAGCACGCGGTAGGGCCGGTCGGCGTTCTCCAGGGTGTAGACCAAACGCTCCTGGTTCGGCCCTTCCACCACCACGGCGTCGAAGTCGCCGCGGCGGATCGCGGCCAGCGTCTCCTCGCTCTCTTCCAGCTGCGCCTCCAACTCGTGGATGCGGGCACGAGCTACGTCGAGAACGGTCGGATCAGCGCCCGGGCTCATCACCGTCTCCGGGGAACGAGAAGATGCCGAGGCCGCGCAGCGCCCGCGCCTCGTCCGAGAGGTCGCCGATGATCCGGCGCACCGGGGGCGGCGTCAGCTTCAGCAGGGTCGGCGCCGCCACGACCTGATCGGCCTCGGCCAACTCCGGTTGCTGGTAGATGTCGACGATGACCAGGCTGAAGCGGCCGGCGAGGTGGCGCCGGCAGATCCGATGCAAGTTCTCGATCGTTCGCTGCGAGCGTGGGCTCGTGCCGGCGATGAACAGGCGCAGTTGGTATTCGGCCGGGCTCGGCGCGTCTGGCCCACCCGGGCTCAAGACGCAGCGGGATCGCGCGGACGGATGTCGAGGCCGACGAGCACCTTCTCGGTGTTCGAGAGGTCGCCGATGATCCGCTTCAGCGGGGCCGGCAAGCGGCGCACCAGGGTCGGGATCGCCAGGATCTGATCGCCCGCGGCGAGCTGCGGGTTCTTCAACAGGTCGATCACCTCGATGTCGTAGCGACCGGCGAGGTGCTGCTCGCAGACGCGCTTGAGGTTAGCCAGCGCCGTCATCGACTTCTGCGTCTGACCGGCGACGTACAGGCGCAAGTGATACTGCCCCGGGTCGCCATCCTCCTCGGAGACGGGATCAGCGATGGGTGAGATGCGCTCACTCATTCGGCCGCGCTCCTGCGTCGAGCGATGTCGGAGCGGCCGCCAGCCAGCTGCGTCTCGCGTTGGGCATCCTCATCGAGGAGCAGGGTCTCTTCCTCCTCGGCCGTCTCCAGGCTCGCCCGCAGCTCAGCGATCTGGCGCTCGATCGACTGACGTCGCCGCACCACCTCACGCTTGCGCCGTTCGTTCTCCTGTTGACGGCGCAGCGCAGCGGCTTCCTCCTGTGCCTCCTGGACGATGCGTGCGGTCCCGGTGAGCACGCCAGCCGGCCCGATGTAGGCGTCGACGAGCTTCAGCCCGGTCGTCGCCATCTGGAACTCCCGGACCTGGTTCGAGTGGCTCATGCCGCGAGCCTTGATCACGTAGAGCGTGCGCGAGCGCTCGCCGTTGGCCTCGATGTCCTGGAGTTTGATCCACCCATCCATCAGCGAGGACAGGCCGAGGTCGCCGGCCTGACCGAAGGCGCCGTCTGTGCGTAGGCTGGTGAACACCGCGGTGATGCCGCGGCTCTTGAGCATGTCGACCATGCGCAGCAGCGTGGCCTGCAGTTCGACCTCCGGGCCGCGCAGAGCCGAGATCGGGTCGATCACCACGAGGTGGGGCCGGAACTGCTCGATGTCCCGGTGCATCCGCGCGAGATGCATCTCCAGCCCGTACAAGGTCGGGCGGGCGGCCTCGAACCGCAGAAGGCCACTGTCGACGTGCCGTGACAGATCGAGCCCGACCGAGCGAGCGTTGCGGCAGATCTGCTCGCCGCTCTCCTCAAACACGAACGAAAGGCAGCGCTCGCCCCGGGCGCAGGCCGCCTCGACCATGTGGGCGCTGATCGTGGTCTTGCCGGTCCCGGCCGAGCCCGAGACCAACACGCTGGATCCGCGGTACAGGCCGCCGGGCCCGAACATCGCGTCGAGGCTCTCGATACCGGTCGAGACGACCTCATCCGACACCTCGTAGCTGAGGTCGGCGGCGGTGACGGGCAGGACGCTGATGCCCTGCTCGTCGATCAGGAACGGGTACTCGTTAGTGCCGTGCGCCGAACCGCGATACTTCACGATGCGCAGGCGCCGCGTGGTGATCTGGTCCTCGACCCGATTGTCGAGCAAGACCACACAGTCCGAGACGTACTCCTCCAGGCCCTGTCGAGTGAGCTGGCCCTCACCGCGCTCGCCGGTGATGATCGCGGTGAGCCCGCGATCCTTGAGCCAACCGAACAGACGGCGTAGTTCGGATCGCAGGATGGCAGCGTCGCTCAGGCCGGCGAACAGGGTCTCGATGGTGTCCAGCACGACGCGCTTAGCGCCGATCGTGTCGATGGCGTAGCCGAGGCGGATGAACAGGCCCTCGAGGTCGTACTCGCCGGTCTCCTCGATCTCGCTGCGCTCGACCTTGACGTGATCGATAGCGATCTTGCCCGCCGCCACGAGGCCGTCGAGGTCGTAGCCGAGGGAGGCGACGTTGGCCGCGAGGTCCTCGGCGCGCTCCTCGAAGCTCATGAACACGCCGGGTTCGTCGAACAGCGTCGCGCCGTTCACGAGGAAGGTTGTCGCAAACAGCGTCTTGCCGCAGCCGGCGGCGCCGCAGACGAGTGACGGTCGCCCTGCAGGCAGTCCGCCGTAGGTCACATCGTCGAAGCCGTCGATGCCGGTGCGTGCCTTCGGCAGGGTGGCGTGCGGTGAGGGGTCAATGGTCACGCGGCAGTTCCCTGGCCAGCCCAGCGCCGAGGTGCCCGCGTCCGGGGTGCTCGGGCGTCATCTCTGCGATGCGCTGGCGCAGGGCGGTCTCGATGAAGTTGGTGAGCGTGCGGTTATCCTGTCGCGCGCACTCTCGGGCGGCAGCCAGCACGGTCGGGTCGATCCGCAAGGCGAGAGGGGTCTTCATCGCCACCTTCTCCGATGCGGACGCAGGCCTCGCTTATCGTTTTGTATCGAGGACAGCAATACAGGCCACGCCACGCATGCGCGGAAGCGGAGCTGCCGCTGACGTGTTTGAGGGGCGGAGGGCGGCCTTGAAGAAGCGGGTACGCCCGATCTAATCACCGGGGGGCGCGCACCAGCACATCCTTCCGCCTGTGGCTCGGATGCGACGGTGCTCGACGACCGCCTGTGGACGACGCGGAATACCCCTGATCGCTCAAGGTTCGAGGGTGAGCATGATGCTCCCATCCGATCCGGCTCGCACTCATGTTCGCCAGACCTCATGCCTTCGCCCTCTATCATCGCGAGCGCTTCGCCGTGCTCCTGTCCTCAGCCCTGTTCCTAGCCGGTGCGCTTCCATTGCTCTGGGCGGTGAGCTGATCGCAGTCTTCAGCAGCATGGAAGGGCTGCTTAAGACCCGCATGCTAAGGTTGCGCCAGAGTGGGCGCGATTGGGGGGATGCCTAATGCCCTCGATACAGCGACTGACGCGCCCGTTTCGCTCCGCCCGCACCTGGATCGCCCTCGGCGTCTTGGCGCCCATTGGTATGCTCGCAGCGTCCGGCACCATGCTGTTCGACCTGCGTCAGGATGCCTGGGAGAAGGCCGAGCAGACCTCCAAGAACCTCCTGCAGGTCCTGGAGCGTGACATCGCTCGCAATGTCGAGCTGTACGATCTCTCGATCCAGGCAGCAGTCGACAATCTCAGGACGCCGGGCCTAGCAGACGTAATTCCGGAGCTGCGCCAACTCATCCTGTTCGATCGCGCAGCGACCGCCCGCGACATGGGCGTGATGCTCGTCATCGACGAGCACGGCGGCATCATTGCTGATATCGATGCCGTTCCACCGCGCAAGAGCAACTACGCGGACCGTGAGTACTTCCAGGTCCATAAAGCACGCGCCGGCCTCGGCCTCTACATCGGACGCCCGATCGTCTCGCGCTTGACCGGCGAGCGGATGCTGCCGTTCAGCCGCCGCATCAACAAACCGGATGGCACTTTCGGGGGGGTGGTCCTGGGTAGCGTGAAGCTGTCCTACTTCACGCGGCTGTTCAGTCAGATCGCCCTCGGACGGGATGGCGCGATCAACCTGTACCTACGCGACGGCACGCGGGTGATGCGTCAGCCCTTCGTCGAGGCCGATATCGGCGCCAACATCGCCAGCGCCATGACGTTTCAAGGGTTTGTGCGCCAGCATAGCGGCAGCTTCGTCCATACCTCGGTCCGAGATGGCATCGAGCGCCATTACACCTTCACGCGCGTCGGCGACCTGCCGCTGATCCTCAACGTCGCTCTGTCGATCGACGAGGTCGAAGCGGAGTGGCGGGTGAAGGCACTCGTCATCGGCAGCATCGTACTAGCGTTGTGTGGCCTCACGATTGCGCTGTCGCTTCTGTTCGGGCGCGAGTTGCGCCGGCGCGAAGCTATGCAAGCGGAACTCGAAAGGGTGTCATTGACCGATGCCCTCACCGGGCTGCCGAACCGCCGCGCCTTCGAGAGTAATGGGCTGCGGGCGTGGGAAGCCGCGCGGCGCAACCTCAAGCCCCTGTCCTTACTCATCGTCGACGCTGACCACTTCAAGCGCTTCAACGATAGGTATGGCCATCAGGTCGGGGACGAGGTGCTAAAGGGCTTGGCGCGCAGCCTCTCAGCCAGCGTACATCGGCCTGACGACCTCGTCTGCCGGATCGGCGGTGAGGAGTTCGCACTACTCTTGTCAGATACCGAAGAGGTGGGGGCACGTCGCATCGCCCAAAAGGTCCACGCTGAGATATCGACCCTGGCGATCGGCTCCGCGGGCATTGGGGCTGGCGCTGTCACGGTCAGCATAGGGCTCGCGACCCTCATGCCGGCCAACACAGAGGTATCTGTGCTAGCAGATCTATATCGTCTCGCTGATGCCGCACTCTACGAAGCCAAGGCAGGCGGACGAAACCAGACACGCTGTGCACAATCGCAAGACGCACCAGCGGCTACTCAAGCCTCCATTCTCAGACTGGTTCGCACCTAGTCCACGATAGGCCGATCGTCGTTCACGCCGCTCTCGCCAAATCACCCTCAATCGCGGCCAGCGCACGCTCCAACGCGGAGAAGCAGACAGGGTCGAACGCGGTCCCGAGGTCGGCGCGCATAATGCTGAGCGCCTTTTCCAACGGCATGGCCGAGCGGTAGGGTCTGTCTGCGGTGAGCGCGTCGAACACGTCGGCCACCGAGACGATGCGCGTCTCCAGAGGGATCGCCTCTGCTTTCAATCCGCGGGGGTAGCCTTTGCCATCGAGCCGTTCGTGATGGCTGCCGCCGATCCGGGCCATCTCATTGAAGGCCCCGACCCGCGCCAGGATCGTCTCGGACAGGAGAGCGTGCGCACGCATGTCCCGCCACTCCGCCTCGTCGAGCTTGCCGGGTTTGTCGAGGATCGTGTTGGATACGCCGAGTTTGCCGATGTCATGCAACAAGGCCGCCCGCCGGAGCCAGCGCCGTCGAGCAGGATCGAACCCAAGCTCAGCTGCGACCATGTCGGCGTACACAGCCACCCGCTCCGAATGGCCGGAAGTGAACGGGCTTTTGGCGTCGATCACCTGGGCGAAAGCCCGGGCGATGTCGTCTAAGTAATCCTCGTCGACGACGATGAAGCTCTGCGCCGGCTCCAAAGCCGAGACCGCCTGCATAACACTCTCGTGCGACCGAAGGATCTGCCAAAAGCCGGGCTCGGCAGCGATACGCTCAAAGCAGGTGACGGCCTGCGGATCGAACCACGTGCCTGCGCGAGACCGCACCTCAGCCAGCGCTGCGTCCGGTCCCGACGCGGTATGAAACACGTCGGCCACCTGTGCCAGCAGCGCGATACGGGCGTACAGCGGGATCGCTGTACCGGCGAGTTGGTCGGGATGCCCCTTGCCGTTCCAATGCTCGTCCAGGGCGTGGATCGCGTCGCAAACCGCAGCGGGGAAGCGCATTCGAGCAGCGATCTCGGCGCCGCGCTGGCACCGGGTTTGGATCAGATCCTCGACCAAGGTACCGCTGTTGCGAGCGATGTTCAGGATCGCTTTAAACCGCTCCGCCAGCCCAACCTTGAGACCGGTGTGCGAGAATACGAAGCCCAGCACCTGTGGGAAGCTATCGCTGACGGTCTTGAAGTCGTGCTTCACCTTCAGATCGTCGGCGAGATAAAGCGCACAGATCCGAGCCGCATTGCTGGAGCAGCCGAGATCCTTGAGCATGATCGTATAGTACAGCTCCCACAACTGAAGCTGTGGCAGGCCCATGGCGCGGCCGACGTGCATACCGATGTAGGTCGCTCGAAGGCAATGCCCGGCTGGCTGCCCCTCGGTGAGGTCGAGCGCTTGGCTCAGCGCCGCGAGGATGTCAGCGAGCCGAACGTTGCCGCGCGCCTCGCTGTCTACAGCCATTGTGATGTTGGTCATGCTGGTTGCCCCCAGTCAGAACCCGACAGGGACTAAATCGTAGACGTTAAAATTCGCTATTTAGGCTCGAATTAGAGCGAAAATCTCTTCGTCCATTTTATCTCGACTAAAAGTTGCAATTTACGTCTGCCGAACTAAAACAGCGGCCGGCTCTTCGATTGAGCCGCTATGACACCCATGAAGGTGCAGCTTTGACAGAGTTCTGTGTTGCTTGCCAATCCCACGTCTGCGCCTCCTACAGGTCCAAGATCAGCGACTGCTTGGGTCCGTGGAAGGTCGCGATCCCACGGTCCAGCACGTCGCAGCTGAGAATGCCGTTAATTGGCTGAGCGCTTAGAGGCTGTTATGAACTGAATGGGTGTGGTTTGCGTTTTCGGGCATGAGCACAGGTCGTGCCGGCTATCCATCTGACGTAGTCTACCACCCTGGAGATGGGCGTTGGTGGGATGCGGAGGCCAACCGCTGGCGCGATGGATGGGGGCGCCGGATCCGGATCAGGTCTGGCGTCGATATCCTCGGCCGAGCCCGCCGGACTCATGTCGTCCTGGCAGCTGCGCACCGGGACCACGACATGGCCAACAACGCGGACGCCAACCTCGCGGCCTTCTGCCAGCGCTGCCACATGATCCACGACCGGCCGGAGCATCAGAGACGGCGGCGGCGCACGCTGTTCTGGCGGAAGGCGATGGGGGATCTATTCGGTGGGCCCTACGCTTGAACCCGCCACGAATGCTAGCCTTAATAATTCATTGATATTAACGCGCAGATTGCACACGCTTTACAAATTGAGCGCGAAGCACCGGGAACTTTTAGGCGACTATACTGATCTCGGTTAGGCGGGACCCAGCCTCGTGGTGCTAGGTCTGTTTGACGAAGATTACTCATCAAGGTTGTATCCGTGGCGATATGCAATCTAGGCCGCGCGTTTCTCATCGGCACGCCTATCGCGCTCATGGCAGGGTTATTCGCACTCGGACCGGCCCAAGCCGATCTTGCCAACGTCGTTCGCGTCGTGCTGCAGAAGGGTCGGCAATACGCCCCCACCGACCTGTTCCTGCGCCGAGGTGACACCATCGTCCTGGTCAACGGGGACGACGGCGCGATCCATCACGCCTTCATCGAGGCCGATCGGTTCGCGTTTGACGCCGGCGACCAGAAGCCGGGCAAGCAGGCCACGCTGACGCTGAAGGAGCCCGGCGACTTCGTGATCGAGTGCGGTATCCACCCGAAGATGAAGCTTACCCTCCACGTCCAGTAGGAAGGCCGCCACCGAGCTCCGTCTATCAGGCGGCCTCAGATCACCGGTAGGCCGGTGAGGCCTTCGTACAGGGCTTCGTGGCCGACGTAGTACAGCGCCAGGAAGGTCGCGAGCGCACCGCCGTAGTAGGCCGGCGCCCACGTGATGTCGCGGACCCGCACCGCGGTGCGCACGTCGTCGGCGGCGATGCCGAGCAGCACGACGATGATCCCGGAATGCCCGATCGCGTCGACCTTGCCGAACTCGAACACCGCCGAGACGAAGATCGCAGCCAGGATGATCGCCGCGGCGCGCCGCACCAGCGGGGTCCAGAGCAGCGCGAAGGCCAGGGTGAACTCGATGACGCCGGCGGCCTGCATGAACAGTTCCGGGGTCGCACCCATGGTCATCTGCGGCTTGGCGGCGAGCAGTGGATCGGTCCACTGCGGGTAGGCCCACTTCTCGACCGAGGCCCACATCAGCGTGATGGCGGCAGTCCAGCGCACGATGTCGAGCGGGCGCAGGCCGAAGGGCTTCAGGTTGAGGCCTTGGCAGACGAGGTAGACCGCCACACCGAGGAACACCGGATAGTCGGCGAGGTGGAAGACGCCGTACTGCGCCGTGGCGAAGCTGAACAGGAAGACGATGCCCAGGCCGGTGAGCGGCATGGTCCGGCGCCAGATCAGGCCGGCGACCAGCGCGAGCTGGAACCACGGGATCCAGGCAACGTCGGTCTTGAGTTCGGGGGTGAGGATGATGCCACCGAGTTCCCAGAGCGAGACGAAGAAGAAGCCCAGCGTGGCGCGGACCAGCAGCTCGGTGTCGGTCCGGACCCGGGAGGTCACGCGATCCAACGCGTTGAGCAGGGCGCCGCCCAGCGGCGTGCCCTCGGCCAGGCACCCGAACATCAGGCACAGGATGGCCAGACCAGCGAGCCACTCGAAGTCAGCGCGCAGCACCTGCTCGAGGCCGCGCGGCTGCCCGGCGACGTCGTAGGCGCAGAACCATTTCACGTGAGCGCTGGCGGAGCTCGTACCGGCGAGGAAGGCCAAGGGTGAGACTGCGAGGCTTCCCAGCGCGCGCGTACCCAGGCGACGCGTGAGCCTGAGCGCCGAGACCCGAACCATGATGACCTCGAAAGACGTGGCGGGCACCGACCCGCCTACGTATTTCCTCACAAAGCAGGGCTTTACACCAACGAATTATTAACCTGAGTTATGCAATGGTTAATAGGGCAGATCAGTGCGGTTTTAGCGTTCGAAGGCTTCCAGGTCGGCGGTGTGACAGGGATCGTTCCGGCAGATTGCGGTATATCACCAAGATGCAGCGGTCACCGAGGAGGCTGCTATCGGGTTGGCCGTGGAAATCCTGGCCACGCCGGGAAAACGCTGGATTAGACCATGCCGACAGAGCTTCATGCCAAGGCTCGCATCGACGTGTTCGATCGGGCCGTTCGCGAAGGTTGGGCGCTGCGCTTCGGCCTCAATGAGGAGCGTCTGCGGAAAGCCGTTTGCATGGTCGGCTCGCGCGTTATCAGCGTCGCCGGCTATCTCGGCCACCCAGTCCGCTGATCGAAAGGCGCAGAGCCTTGAGCCGGGAACTCTACACCAGCTCGAACGGGGATCGCTGGCTGTTGCTACGCGATCCCACCGACGGGCGAAGCTTCGTCCGCCACGAGGCCAACCCGAACTCTGGTGGACACGTCACGGACACCGCGCTGGCTGCCTTCCTTGCTGCCGACCGCGGCGGACCTGAACACCAAGCGTTGTGGATATGGATTGGAGCGCTGGTCGAGGGCGGAGAGCCTACACAGCCGACGGGGTTGGCGTAGACCTAGTCATCGCGGTCTGCATCAGTTCGGCCTTGTCGACGATAAGGGCTGCGGCGATCTCAGTCAGCGCCTTGTCCTCGATCTCGCTGACACCCTCATGGTCGGCGACATCAGCAGCGACCAAGAACGCGTCCTGCCGCTGCTCGATCGGACGACCGGCGATCGCAGCGACCCGACGAAGGTTCTCCACTCGGCCAGCGCGGGTCCGTGCCCGGGCGATCGCCTCGTACAGCGCCTCCTCCAGCATCAAGAGGTCGTAGCCTTTCTCGATGATCGGATTAGCGCGCAAACCGACGAGCGCGGTCTCGAATTCGTCACCCGCGACCTCGCCGTCGGCCACGATAACGTTGGCGGCAGCTGAGACCCCCGCCTGCATCAGCGCTTCGTCGCCGGCATAGGCCGTGACAGTCCGGCCGAAGCGGGCGAGCAGATCCTTGAGGGCGTTCATTGTGGTCCGAGGGGTTGAAGGAGGTGAGCCGCCACAAGCACGCGTCGGCGGATGCCATCGAAGAGATGTAGAGCCGACGTCACCGCGGATCGACGCTCACGTTGCGAGCCATGACCCAGCTGTGCTCGCAGGGGCCGGTGTAACTCTGTTCGACCGGTATGAGGATCGTCGTCTGGTATCCGAGCGGCGCGGAGCCGTAGACGACGCCCAACCACAGGCCGAGCTTCTCGCAGACCACGACCATGTCGCCGTCGTGCAGGCGGCCGATCTCACGGAACAGGGCCTCTCCGAACAGGCATCATCGCCGATCGACCCGTGCATTCTGGCAAGGGTATTGCCTGCCCCTCGAGATGGCTGTGTTCCACCTCGAATGCTCCATCCACCGGCGTTGCGCCAGTGGTCTTTCGGTTGCGGCCGAGCAGATCGTGATGCGCACGGATGCCGAGGCGATCGCCTATGCCGATGCCCGGTTCGCAGGCCTGATTGCCAATCGTGCAGGATCTGCGACGTTGAGGGATGATGCCGGGCGGGTCATCTGGTCCGCACGACGTCCCGGTGTCACTGAGGGACGGCATAGCGATGACCGAAACCGATAAGCCTCATGGCATCAGCGTCGTACCGCCGACGGTGCCGATCCGAAACATCAACGTGCCTGACCCGACGACGGGGAGCGAGCCTGAGAGCAAAGACGTGGTGGTAGTGCAAGACGCCGAGAGCAAACCTGACGATCCAGACAAGGCAGCCAAGGATGGCTTGGCCTAGCTAGTTTAAGGCGCGGGTCGAGGACGGGACAGCCGCGGAGGTCGCCAGTCGCCCGGTTCGATGGGAAGGAGCCCCGCAGTTTTGGCTGCTGCGGGGCTGAACCATGAAATCACATGCGGGAGCGGCGCATGTGATGACGCCGGTGACGGGTCATGTGTCGCCGCCCCATCATGCCGGTCTGGCCACCCATCTGCTTCTGAGACGGGCTCTTCACGCTGCCTGGGTTGTTCATGTTGCCTTCGGCGCTACCTCCGCCGGCGGGGGTTTGAGCGAGTGCTGCTCCTGCCATTGCAACAGAAAGCGCGGCGGCGAGAGCGAGTGTCTTCATCGACATGGCGTTTTGCTCCAGACGGATCGGTTCGATCGGTCCTGGGCTGAACGTCATCGTGATCGATATCGTTCAAGCTTCTGTGGAGGCCAGCCGCAGTTGGCATCATCCTGCTTGCTGCCAGCACTCCGTTTGGCTAGCGAGTCTACCCCAGACAAAGAAAAAGCCACTCCCGAAGGAGCGGCCCGAAGTCTAGGGAGGAAACGCCCTTCTCAGGGCAGCAGGATCGCGACGCCATCGCGATCCTGCAACGCACACTTAAACTGGTGCGACGCAACAAACAATGCTCGATCTCCGATCAGCGCACATAGCTGTCGCGTCTCACCGTGCTGGCGGCATGGCAACGAACTTAGAGACGCCGACCGTTAACCAGATCGTCACTCGCTCGCCGCATGTCGGCGGTAGGCACTCTCGCTCCCGCAATGGCCGTGAGCAAAGCATGACGCGAGCTGATCTCGACAAGCGCGCCGAGCTGACCGTGTGGCCTGGCCAGGGCCCAGCGCACGTCGCACAAGGTCACGAGTTCCCGACGCTACGGCAGGCTCTTGCGGCAGCGACTGAAGTCATAGACGCAGACGATGCGCAGCCCTGGATCATCACCGAGGACGGCGACATCCTCTCACCCCATTGGATCAGGGCCAACGCCGGATCAAGCCGCATACAATAACGGGCCGTGAGCCGGCGCTTGCGGTGTCCAGTTCCCCCGCTGCACCGACCCTCACGCGACTACCCGGCCGAGGCTTCACGGGCGGCCTACGGGGAACTGGCCCGGAGAGCGCCTGTCGTCACGTGCTTGCCCGCCGCACGCTTTGCGGTGTCGCGAACGCCTCGGGCGCACTGGCGGGAAGAAACTGAGCGTTAGCAGGCGCAGGAGGAACTGTCGTCGTTCATTTCGTCTGCGCGTGTCACGTTCGATCGTGTGGATGTGCGCCTACAGGGGTGGGCGGCTCTGCCGCAGGTCGCAGGTCGCGAGTACCAAAAACTTGGCCGCTCAGCTCGCGGTTGCTCTGCTGAGCCCGGACAGTCCGGGATTACGATGTAGGAAAACCACTATGGATAACGGTGCTCTGAAGACACTCGTGGCACAGGGCCTAACCGCGATGAAGGCCGGGAGTGAGGTCGCTGCAAAAGCGACTGCCGAAATCCGCGAGGACGCGCGTCACCCCGAACTGAAGGCGGCGCTGGAGACCGGCAACAAGGTGTCGCAGGGCTGGGCGCAACGCATTGAGCAGGCTCTCCGGGAAACCGGTAGCCCCAGCGGCGAGGCGAAGAACCCGGTCTTGGAGGGCCTGTACGAGGTCAGCCGGATGATCCGGCAACAGGCGCCCGACGACACCTCGCGCGACTTGGGCATCATCGCCAATGGCCAGCTCGCGCTGCACTACTGGATCGCCGCTTTTGGCACGATCCGCACCTATGCGGCGCAGATCGGGATGAACGAAACAGCACAGGCGATGCAGGCTTCTCTCGACGAGGCCAAGGAAGGCGATACAGCCCACACGGCCATCGCCCAACGCATTATGGGGGTATAATCCGACGGACTGCGCGTCACTCCGAGATGTAGCCGAGGGCGCCGCCGGCCGAGCCGCTGCTATACCGGGTCGAGAGATCTCCCAGCGAAACGATACCAACGAGTCGTTCTTCCCGATCGAGCACCGGTAGCCGGCGAACCCGTTCCTGGGCCATCTCGTTGGCGACCACGGCGCAATCGTCATCGACGAAACAGCACTTCACCTGTTCAGACATGACCGCACTTACCGGCGTGTCTGGACCTTTGCCCAGCGCGACCGCACGCACCGCGATGTCTCGGTCGGTCAACATGCCGACCAGCTTGTTGCCCTCGACAACGGGCAAAGCACCAGCATCAAGTTCGGCCATCAAATTTGCGGCCTCGCGGATCGTCTGTTCTGGCCGGACGACTCGCACCTGTGCCGTCATGGCCTCGCCAACCACCATCCTACCAACCTTTCACCTTGAGCACAGAAGCGTCACCGCAACGTGCTGACGCCAGTTTCGACCCAATCTTACCTAGTCAGCCAAAATCTAGCCGTCCTTGGTACGGCGTCTCCGTTCGTCATACCGTCCGGTCGCAGACCCTCACCGCATGGCTCGGCCCGCTCCACCACCCGCGCGAATTCTCAATCGGCCTGATCGGTCGAGGTCGCCAGCCGCTTGTCGGCAGCCCTTTTCCCGTTCCGCTGGTTTCGTTTTCTCCAGATCTGGAACCTCAGTAGGCGTGCTAGTCACGCTTTTGACCCCTCCCCCTTGGAAGGTGGGGCCGTGATGACCCTTCCCTTGGGTAGGGGTAGGCCAGGCGGTATTCCCCTTCCGGGTCAGCCTCAGCCAGGCGGTCCATTCGGGCGAGACGATGCGCAGCACGTTCGTGTCGTTGCGGAAGCCGGTGATCTGGCGCTCCTCGACGGTCAGCAGGCCAAGCCGGGCCGCCTCGCGGATCGCGTTCTTTACGGTCGAGCGGCACACGCCTGCGACGGCGGCCATGTTCTCGATCGACAACCGGCAGTCCTTCCGGCGGGCGACCTCGGCAGCCACCAGGGCGAGGACCGACTGCTCGGCCAGTGTGAACTTGGCGGCGAGACCGGGCGGCAGGCGGCCAGAGGCGGCCCAGCGGCGGCGGCGGTCCATCGAAGCATCCGGTGCCGTGGCCGCGAGCCAGCGCCGGGTCTCCTGGGGCTGCTCTGACGATCCTGAGGGGTATGCCGGTTGGTAAGGGCCTTAGTCAGCGGCCGACGAGCTGCAGGCGCGTCCATGCGTACCTCGATCAGCTCAGACAGCGCCTCAGCCTCGGCTTCCGTGATCTTTCCGTCGCTGTAGGCGCGCCAGAGCGCAGCCGTGACGGCGGGCAACGCGGCGCGCGGGGCCGCCTCCACCTGCCGGCGGATCTCATCGGCATAATTCATCGAACCCGGTCCCTCACGGGCCGCGGCTAGGGTCCAGGCAAAGCCTTCCCGTTGACGGAAACAGGTTCCGTCTTGACACCCGGGGGGTCTCATGGCTTGTGAGGGGAAGCGACTCGGCCCTCACAGGCCCTCGGAATTTTCAGCAGCCTCTTCCTTGCCGGGAAGGGGCTGTTGGCTTTTCAGGGTCTATCTCGCGGCGACGGTCTCCTGAATTGCCGGCTCTCGACTCGCCAAAGCGGACCCGGCCGGAACGTCCCATGTCGACCGGCAGGCACAGTTTAAGTCAACGTCAGGGAATGATCAGCGCGTCTATGGCCGAACCTGCGACCGTCGCCGACCTGCGCAAGGCTGGCATCATCAACAGTCAGGAGGTCGTTGCAGCGATCGACGCCTACATGCGGAACTCAGCGTCTGGACCCTACCGGTTCGCTAGCGGCCATAGCCTCGACATCGCGGCTATCGTAGACGCGTCACCTGCCTTCCAGATGGTAGAGCGAACCGAGACGCTTGAGAACGCGTTCCGGGTGGTATTAGCCGCCGCCGTCATGGCAGCGCGGCCGACCGCACCGTAAGCCATTTCGGTCGAGTGAATGAGACAGCGTCGAGGGTTATGATCCGATCCGAGCTCGTCACCCGCATCGCGGAACAGAACCCGCACCTCTACGCGAAGGACATCGAGGCCGTGGTCGACGCCATCCTCGACCGCATCGCGACGGCGTTGGCCGATGGCGACCGCGTCGAGCTGCGGGATTTCGGTGCCTTCTCGCTTCGCCGCCACGAGCTCCGAACCGGCCGCAATCCGCGCACCGGTGCATCTGTCGTCGTACCGGAGAGGACGAGCGTCCACTTCAAGCCAGGCAAGGCCATGCGTGAAAGGCTGAAACTCAAGCCGGCAAATCGGGAGCACATGACGGATGGCATGGTTCGGGCGTCTTGAGTGCCTCAATCACCCTCCATCCTCAGCAAAACGCTACGTTCGTTGCAACACGGTTTGACGCCTCGTCGTTGTGGCGGCGATCTTGAGCGTTCGTGCGTGAGGCTGAAGTCCGACTATGTCCCCTACCCCCTCGAATTCGGATCCGTCCGGTAAACCTGACGGACAAGCCTCAGCGGTCTGGACGCTGGCACTCGCCACCGCCCTCATCGGCCTTGTGGCGCTTCCGCGCCGCTCTACGACACGTGCGACATCAGGTAACCAAGGAGAGAACAACGCCCGTCAAGCGTCGCCCTCCCATGTTGGCCGCGATGCTGAAGAGGTGGCACACACGCAGGCCGATCGCGGCCGCCAGGCATCAAGACCAACTGAGATCCCGGCCAAGGGTTGGAAGGACATCGCGCTACGCACCTACCGGGACGTCGGCGAGAACCGGATCATGCTGGTGTCGGCCGGCGTCACTTTCTTCGCGCTGTTGGCGATCTTCCCCGCGGTTGCCGCCCTGGTATCCGTCTACGGCCTCGTGGCCGACGCTTCGAGCATTAACGACCAGCTTGCCAGCCTGCAGGGCATCCTACCCCAAGGCGCTCTCGACATTGTGGGTGAACAAATCAAATCGTTGGATGAGAAGGGCAACGCCACGCTGGGATTCAGTCTGATCGTCGGCATCGTTCTGTCGGTGTGGAGTGCCAACGGCGGCATGAAGCACATCTTCGACGCACTGAACCTCGTCTACAACGAGCGCGAGAAGCGCAATTTCTTCGTACTCAATCTCGTCTCGCTGGCCTTCACGGCGGGCGCCCTGACGTTCCTAGTCCTGGCACTCGGTGCAGTCGTGGTGTTGCCGGTGGTGTTCGAGTTCATTGGCGTCGGCAAGGACGCATGGTGGCTCGCTCTCCTGCGATGGCCGGTACTCCTGTTGGCTGTGCTCGGCGGTTTGGCGGTACTCTACCGCTACGGTCCGAGCCGGGACGCGCCGCGCTGGCGTTGGGTCACCGGGGGCAGCACCGTTGCGGCGATACTCTGGCTCGGCGGCTCGTTGTTGTTCTCCTGGTATGTGTCGAATTTCGGCAGCTACAACAAAACCTACGGCTCACTCGGGGCGGCGATCGGGTTCATGACTTGGATCTGGATTTCGACGACGATCGTGCTGTTGGGCGCCCAGGTGAACGCCGAGACGGAACATCAGACGGCTGAGGACACGACTGTTGGCGAACCGCAGCCCCTAGGGACGCGGGGAGCGAAGATGGCCGATAGCGTCGGGGCTGCTGCGGAGTAGCGAAGCTTCGCTCAGAGTTCAGGATCGAGCCTACGTTCCTGTTCCAGGTGCTGTGCAGGGCGTTCGGCATACAGCGGGCGCCCCTCCGCTTGGTTCGCATGAATACGCTCCCGCAGCAGCACAGCCCGGCGCGCGATCGCTTCCGCGTCACAAGTTCGGCACGGCCCACCGCGACCGGCAGCATGGCAGTTGTTGGGGTTCTGACAGGACCGGCGAGGCATGGCAGCGACCATAGGAACCTCTATCGATCACCGCCATGGTCAAACCATTGCCATTTGACGGCCTAGCATATCGAACTTGAGGACCTATCAGCCCGGCATCGCCAAACGCGCACTTCAGCAGCTATGTCGAGAACACCTTGGTTTCGGTCCTGACGTTCGGCGGCGCGGTCGTGCTCGATACTCTGTTCGGCCGAGGCTCCAGCGTCAAGCGGGGCGCCTGAGCCGAGCTCCTGCGAACTTAATTTAACATCGTCGTTAGCTTCATCCGCATCAAATTATCTTCTTTGCAGAAACCCTACGGTTTCATGGCTAAGATTTAATGCAGCGTCTGTTCCTCTGCCAAGTTGTATGGACAGCCGCCGCGAGCATCTTCGCGACTGAATACAGAGGAAACCGGCCATGAAGATAATGAATACAATTTTCGCTGCCGCGGCGCTCGCCACTCTGCCGCTGGCCTCCGCCAATGCGATGCCGATTGCGGCTGATCCGGGCATCACTGCTCCCATTACCCTCGTGGCAGGTGGTTGCGGCCCAGGCTCTTGGCGTGGCCCGTGGGGGCACTGCCGGAATACGCCGTACTCTGGCCCCCTCCCGGGTGGCTGGTACCAAGTTCGCGCAGGGAATGGGTGCCCTCGGAGCTATTGGCGCGGGCCATGGGGGCATTGCCGCAACACGCCATTCCACGGTCGTCTACCCGACGGTAGCTTCCAGTAGGTGCGGCCCTGCTACAATCTCAAAGGTTGCTCGAGGATCTGCCCCACACATTGCGACCATGCCGCCGGTCGGCTTGCAAATCGCACTCCGGCAGCATGGTCCCGAATGCTAAGATCCCCGCGCAGGATCCTGATCGCCGGGCTCTAGCTAGCACGTAGAGCAAGTCAGACCCTTCGGAAGCGCCTCGGCGTGCCGAGGCCGAAAACGGGACCGCGTTCGCGATTTTCGACGGTTTTCGCTTCCTTCTGACCGGGTCGGTCATCGGCCCGTCGGAGGATCGGGCCATGCCGTTCAGCAAGACCAAGGAAGGGGTCATCACGTACCAGCAAGGGCAGAAGTGGAGCGCAGTCGGCCCTTGGCTGGTGAATGTCATCTCGGGTGCCGGCATCGGCCTGCCCGGCGCACGTATGGGCGCCCTACTGGCCGACGCGTTCAACTCGAAGACCGCCGCCTGCTGACGCACGAATGGCCGGATGGCCGAGACGCTTGGGACCAGCCCATCCAGCGTGATCGAGGGTCTGCGGCAGCTGGAGCGGAACGGGCACATCGTCCTCATCATGGAGCCGCGCAACGGCAAACTGATGCGGCACATCTATCCGAAGGCGAACGCCGGGAGGGCCAAGCGCGAGGTACGCGATCCGCACGGCGGCGTCCCAAAGGGCACGCAGCTGAAGCCGTGCGCGGTTGGCGAAGACGTCGGTGAGAGGATGCTGGCGGGCCATGAGACCAAATCAACCGCTGTCTCGAAACCCGTGCTGCAGATTGAGGACGAAAGAGTACCGCTCAGGCTACGCCGAGGCGCGCTCCCGACCCCGAACTCGCAGATCGTCCAGCTCCCCTCCGGGGGCTTCCCGGTCCTGAGAGCGAGTTGGAGGCGCAACAGCGTCGCTTGGGACCGAACAGCGATACTTCGACCCCCAGGGGGACCGAACCAGCTCTCGATCAGGGGACCGAACTGCGCCTGGTCCGGGGGACCGAACCGGCAAGGGGGAGGGGGACCGAACGGTACCCGGGTGAGGGGACCGTTCGCCAGCCCCCCATAATCCTGGAAAAATCCACACATCGATCCTCCACCCCTATCCAGGCCCCGCAGGCGAGGAAGGTCGAGCGGCTCCCAGGTGCAACCAGGATCGAACCCGTGGAGGTGGACGGATGCACCGTGTCTGGCTGCCTGCACCGGGCCTCCTACATCTGTCAGGGCACGGGACTAAAGTTCTGCGTTCGGCACCGCGCCACGTCCAACCGGGCCGTGCCGATCCAGTGCACGACGCCCTGATCCATCCAGCTGAGGTGAAGCGCTTGGCCCACCGGGATCGGACAGGTATCAGCCCTGCATGACCAAGCGCGCACAACAGCTCCCGCAGGACTGGGCCTGCTCGCGACTTTAGCGAGCAGCAGGAGGCTGAGATCGCCGACAAGGCTGGTTGACCGCCGCGGGTGATCCGAAGCCTGGCGCGAACGGCTAAGGCGGAGCCGAAGCCAGCCCGGAAGTAGCATGCCATCGCACCCACCTACGCGACGGCCGTCCGCTCGCTACGTCAAAGAGCTATTCGCATCGGGGGGCACACGTGGCGACTCGTTCACCTGATGAGGATGGGCAGCACGACCATTCCCGCCGGTCTCAATCCAAGACGTTCGAAGAGCGGCTAAGATCACGCTCAATTCCTCCCGAGTGCCCTTCATCGTGAAACTGCGGGAGTCCGGTGCCAAGGCCATGAGACGTTCAATTTCGTCAGCCATTGCCCTTGCTGCGCCGGACTGATCAGTCGTCATTCTTGACCTCCTGGCAACTGCCTAGCCGTACCCGCACCTGCGCGACATGCGGCGGCTCGGGGCAGCCCAGCAAGACGCTGATCGCTTGATGGGCGGCCAGCCAGCACCCGACGATCAGCACCAGATCGGCCCCACCGGCATCGAGACCGTGGCGGTCCACTCTCTGATGAGCGGCGTGCAGGCGTCGGTTCAGCCACCGCACCCATGCCAGTAAAACTAGGAAACGTGCCATCTTCGACCAAGGCAGGCGCTCAACGGCAGCAGCGGTCGGCGATGGGTTTGGGATGATCATCGGCATCAGCGCACCCGTGCGAGGTCTAGTAGGGCTACACCGGCTGCCGCGATAATGTTTCCGCGCCCACGCCACGGCAGAACACTCGCCTTCACCGGCATCTCGACCACTACCTGCGGCGGCACTGTCGTACGCCTACGGTGAAGGCCGCAGTTGTGCTTCCGACGGGGCATCAGGCTGCGATCTGCCGGGGCTGAGGCTGGGTCCAGTTCCAGGGCAGAAGGTCGTCAAGACGCCGGACGGGATGGTCGGGCAGACGCCTGAGCACATCGGCGAGCCAGGCCTGCGGATCGATGCGATTGAGCTTGGCGGTCTCGATCAGGGTGTAAAGGGCAGCCGTGCGATGGCCACCCGCATCCGAGCCGGCGAAGGTCCAGTTGCGGCGGCCCACCGCGATGGGACGGATTGAGCGTTCTGCGGCGTTGTTCGAGAGGCAGATGCGCCCGTCGTCGAGGAACCGGGTGAAGGCGATCCAGCGCTTGAGCAGGTAATCGATCGCTACTGCCGTGGGCGCTTTGGCCGAGAGCCTGGCGCGGTTCTCCCGCAGCCACGTCTCCAGGTCGGCGACGAGAGCAGCCGAGCGGGCGCGGCGGTGCGCGCAGCGTTCATCGGGGGCAAAACCATTGGCGGCGCGCTCGATGGCGAAGATCGCATCGATCCGCGTTACCGCCTCGATGGCGATCGGAGCTTGTCTCAGATCGGCCAGCTCGAAGAACTTGCGTCGGGCATGGGCCCAGCAGGCCGCCTCGCGGATCGGACCCGGCTTGCGGCCGGGTTCGTACAGCCGGCCGAACCCCGAGAAGGCATCCGCCTGCACGATGCCGTGGAAGTCCCCGAGCCAGGTCTCGGCATGGGCGCCGGAGCGGTCGGGAGAGTAGAAGTAGGCCGCCGCCGGCGGCTCGGGTCCACCGAAGGGGCGGTCGTCGCGCACCACCGTCCAGAGCCGGCCCGTGCGGGTCTTACCCTTGGCCAGGACCGGCACCGGCGTATCGTCGAGATGGAGGCGCTCGGCTCCCCGGACATGGGCCTCGATCCGGGCGACCAGGGGCGACAGGGCGGTGGTGACGGCCCCGACCCAGCCGGCCAACGTCGAGACGTCGATCGGCACGCCTTCATGGGCGAAGCGCTGGCTCTGACGATGCAGCGGCAGATGCAGGCCGAACTTGGCCATCATCACCTCGGCCAGGAGGTTCGGCCCGGCCCGACCCCGCGGGATCGGATGGAACGGAGCCGGGGTCTGCGTGATGGTCTCGCAGTCGGCGCAGGAGAAGCGCTCGCGCACGTGCTGGATCACGACCCAGCGCGCCGGGATCCGCTCCAGGGTCTCGGTGAAGTCCTCGCCGAGGTGGCGTAGGCGTGCCCCGCCGCAGCAGGCGCAGGTCGTCGGGCCGGGATGGACGATGCGCTCGCGCGGCAGATGCTCGGGCAGGGGCCTACGAGCGGGCTTGCGCCGGGAGGAAGTGGTGGCGGCATGCGCCTCGGGCTCGGCGGCCGCCTGCGCGTCCGTCTCGGCCAGCGTCTCCTCCAGATCCTCCAGGGCGAGTTCGAGCTGGTCGATCCGGGCGCTGCGTTCCGAGGAGGCCCCGAAGCGCTCCCGTCGCAACCGGGCGACCTCCAACTTCAGCCGTTCGACCGCGATCTCGGACACGAGCCGCGCTGCCCGCTCGGCCAGGATCATGGCGTGGGCGGCGGCGAGATCGGTGGGAAGCGGCGGGGGCTCGGACGCGTTCGGCACGCCCGAGAGAAGAGCATATTGCTCAGCTTTTGTAACGCGTTATCCTCATCCGACCGCACTCGGACGCCAGCTCTCCTGCGGCATCCGCCAGTCGATGCCCGAGAGCAGGTAGCCGAGCTGCGCCGTCGAGATCGTCACGGCTCCGTCCGCCACCGACGGCCACAGGAAACGGCCCCGGTCGAGCCGCTTGGTGTAGAGGCACGCGCCCTGGCCATCGTGCCAGATCACCTTGATCAGGTCGCCGCGCCGGCCGCGGAACACGAACAGGTGCCCGGAGTGGGGATCGCGCCTCAGCGTCTCCTGGACGATCATCCCCAAGCTGGAAAAGCCCTTGCGCATGTCGGTGTGGCCGGTCGCCAACCAGACCCGCACGTTGGCCGGCAGCGGGATCATCGGCCCTCCAGGGCATCGAGCACCCGACGTAGCGCCGCGGCATCGACGTCCCGGTCGACCGTGAGACGCCGACCGCCGCCGAGATCGATCTCGATGACGCCGCTCTTGCGACGAAGCCGGCGCGGCGGCGCTGGAGCACGCGGATCATCCGACTGCGCAGCGGGAACAGGAAGTGACGGCTCTGGGGCGATCGCGACGGGCACGAGGACCGGGGCCTGCGCGTCCCCGCCCAAACGGCCCTCCCGCGCCTGACGCCGCCAAGTGAACAGCAGGCCTTGGGCGATCCCGTGCCGGCGCGCCACCGAACACACCGACACGCCTGTCTCAAACGAGGCTTCGACGATCCGCGCCTTGTCATCGAACGACCAGCGCCGCCGCCGTTCGGCATTCTCCAGGAGCTCGACCCGCATCACCCCGACCCGCCGACCTTAACGCCAGCATTAAGGTCAGGCTTCAGCGCAGAGCGCGATGCCCTCGACCGCGGCCCTCACCGGAGGCGTACGCACTGTCTCGGGCGCCTCCTCCTCTCGATCCTGATCGCTCCCACGCAGCCATGTGACCTGACTGCCGGTGTGGTTCTCGGGTGCCGCCAGGGACGGCTCAGCGTCGGCGCCATCCTCAAGATCCGTATCGCCATCCATGCGGTCGAGCACTGCGATGATGCGATCCGCGGCGTCGAGGGCGACCTGTGCCGCCTCACTACTTTCGTTTGAGGACGTCCTGCAGCATGGAGCGGTCCAGCGTCAGGTCGGCGAACAGCCGCTTGAGCTTGCTGTTCTCGTCCTCCAGCTGCTTGAGCCGTCGGATCTCCGGCACGCCCATGCCGACGAACTGCTTCTTCCAGCGGTAGAACGTCGGCTCGGATACGCCCATCTTCCGGCAGACCTCGTCCACCGTCGCGCCGTTCTCCGCCTGCCGCAGGGCGAAGGCGATCTGTTCGTTCGTGAAGCGTTCGCGAGGCATGGCATCCACCCTCCTTCAGGGTTCAGGATGCCCGAAAAACTTGCGCTCAGCGCGGACCAGTTTGGTGGGTCAGGGTCACCTCGCCAAGCCAACCTGCACCTTCGACGTGACGTTCACGCCAACCGGCTCGGGCTTCGAGGATGGCGTGACCGTCATCAATACGCCCGAGATCGACATGAGCGTGCCGCGGCGCCGGTGATCCGCTCCGCCCCGCCCCGATCTGCTCACGGGGCGGGGCGGAAGTCGGCCCATCAAAAGCGGCGCATGTAATCTCCGAGTTCGAGGCGCATCCCCGCTTCGAAGCCGATGTGCCATGCCCGGACTTCAGCAATTCGCATGCCGGCTTCCTGATGCCCCTGGGCCACGATGATCCCGACCTGCTCGAGCCGGCGCACGACGCCCTCAATGCTGCCTGTCTCCGGGCTCAGCGTCTTGATCATCTCGCTCGCTGCAAGCCGCCCAGCTTTTTCACCTCGAGCGGTGGGAGCGAGTGGCTTGCTATGCGGCGGCATGGGTCTCGATTGCCTCACCTGTGTGAACCGATACGCAACTTGGCTCAGCGACAGGATGGCGGGCGGCGGTTACCGAGGCGTGCTGGTTTGCGAACCGAAGCGTCCCAAGCCGGGATTGGGCACGAAAAAGCCCGCGCCGGCGAACCAGGCGGGCTTTCAGATCCAACGGGTCGGGGGCGAGCCAGCTGGATATAGGACGGTTCTACCTGGACAGAGGTTAAAGAAAAGCATCGCACGGCTGGGCCGGCGGGACTGAGGCTGGTCTTGGTCTCATGAACGAACCGAGTTGTGCTACCGCAAGGCCTGTTCCGTTACGGTACCAATAACGTTATTTCCCGCCACCGCTGCTGGTAGAGCCGAGGCGTGAAGGCTAACCCTCGTTGCCAGCCGCTGCCGAGTCGGTTGCGATGCCGTCCAGCCCAACCGCGATGTAGGTGATGTCGCCCCGAGCTACATGGCCGTCGAAGGTCCGGCGGCTGATCCGCGGCAGCTTTGCCGCTTCGTCGGCGGTGGGCAGGTCGGACTCTGTCACACCAATCGTAGCTCCCCCGGCTTGAGCCGAATGCGCTTCACCAAGGCGCGCGACAGGCTTCCGACGATCTCCACCTTCGTTTTGGGCGGGGCGTTCAACGCCACGGCCTCCAACGCCTCATCCGATGTCACCGCCAGCACCGCGTAGACACGGACCGCCTCGCGCTTCTGCGACACGGCCACGAGGTAGGCATGGCGCTTCGGCAGGTGCGGCATAACGCTGAATTACGGGTGGAGGATCTCCACGTCATTGAGGAATGTGCCTGTATCACAGGTATTTGCATCATATTCCCCCGGGCTTGCCCGCAGCCTCGCTGGCTCGCGCAAAAGGAACAGCAGTGACCTATACCGTCCAGCAACTGGCCCCTGGCAGCTACGACGTGCTGCTCGACGGAGCGCTGGTCGCCAGCCTCGTCCGGAATGTCCATCGGGACGGACCGGCCGACACGTGGGTAATCGAGTTGCTCGACGAAGTCCCTGCGATCAAGCGGCCCGAGCCATTCACGAACCAGCGGCACATCTTCAAATCGCGTCCGGCCGCGCTGGAATGGCTTAGCATTTCAAAGTCAGCAGAGGGGGATGCGGAGGTGCAGCCATAAACGGTGGAAGGATGTTGGAGGCCGGGGTCCGGAGTCGAACCGGACGTACGAAGCTTTGCGGGCTCCTGGCTGGACACTCACCCACCTGGCCACCCCCTTTGCAACATGCCGCTCGCGCCGGTTCAAGGTCGAGCAATGAGGGAGCCTAAGATGGCCGCTAAGATCCTTAGCCGTTTCCTACCTACCATGCCCCCAGCCTGGAGTTCATCCCTGAGAACGGCGGCGGGGCCGGGGTGCGGGTTCGGGAGCGGAAGGGGTAGGCATTGGAGCGAACAGGCCGTACCACCGAGCATCTGAAGGCGAAGAGCTATCTGAAGTGAGTTTGAGCCGGGTCGCCATGTTCCTGTGTGTCGCGGTGGTAGCAGGCGCAACGACGGCGTTTCTAACGAACGATGACGTTACCAACGCTCCCCTGAAAGTGTTGGGCGCGGGGCTTATTGCAAGTGGTGTCATTGCGCTATTGCATAAGCCATGAGCGATCCTGAGCCCGATGCAATTTTCCGCGAGCGATTGATCCACTTGGTCGACGACGAGGTCCGTCCGTTCGTCAGAATAGCGACTGGATCGGAGCTTGATGTCATCGGCCACAAGTATGATCGGTTCAGAACAGGCGTGCCGCTGAATGGGCTCGACAAAGAACCAACCATAGCGTGCCGACCGGGAACCCCTACGTGCTCGCCATCATGGCCGCGTTGCTGATAGCCTGGATCGGGATCGGGTTTCTGGTGATCGCCTACGGCACACAGCTGGGTGTCGCCTCCTACGTCCTGGCCATCGCCGCCGCGAACCCAAGGGTATGGCGACTTCGCTGATCCAATCCACCACCTGGCGGAAGAAACGTTGAAGGTGGAGCGCGCTCAGCTACGCACTTGAGGCTGGCACACGATCTGCGTGGCCCGGCGCATGACGGGTCCGCTGAGCGATGCCTACCTAAATCGCCTCCGGTTGCTGAGCGAACGAGATCGCTTCTACAAACGGGGAAATTCGATACTTAGCAGTTTTGCTCGGGACGGACCGATCGTTCGCACAGAATGCCGTGATCGCTTCGGACGCGAAGAGTGGACGATCACCGACGAGGGCCGGAGAGCCGCTGCAGCTGGCGGGCGCAAACGCTCTGGCGTCGGTTCCCCTCGATCATCGCAGCGAGCGAAGCCGTAAGGATCTTGAGAAAGCGAACTAGAGCCGTTCCCGGTCAGGTAGCGACGGCCAAGTCGTTCTCGTAGCCGGCTGCGGCGAGGTAGTTGCGGCACTCCTGCGGGGTGAAGCGCGTGAAGGCTTGGCGGATCGCCGCCCAGAGATCCGGGATCGTGCGGGGTGCCGCGCTGCGCAACAGCGCCTTCAGTTTGGCGAAGGCCTGTTCAATCGGGTTGAAATCAGGGCTGTAGGACGGAAGGTAGAGCAGCCGCGCTCCTGCGGCCTCGATCGCCTCACGCACGCCGGCGACCTTGTGGACTGGCAGGTTGTCCATGACGACGATGTCGCCTGGGTGCAGCACCGGGATCAGGATCTCGGTGACGTAGCTTCGGAAGCGCCTGCCGTTCGTGGGACCGTCCAATAGCGCGGTGGCACACAGTCCGCTGGTGCGCAGGGCGGCGGTAACGGTGGTGGTTTTGTAGTGGCCCAACGGGGCCGTGAGCCGGCAGCGCTCGCCGCGCGGCGCCCAACCGTAGCGGCGCGCCATGTTGGTGGCGGCCGCCGTCTCATCCAGGAACACCAGCCGCTCCGGGTCGAGCTCGGGCTGTGCCTCGAACCACGCCTCGCGGGCAGCTCTCACGTCCGCACGCTCCTGCTCAGCTGCGTACGTCGCCCCTTTTTCCAGCTGATCCCGTGGCGGGCAAAGAAGCGCGACAGGCCGCTCGTGCTGGTCTGGATGCCCTGCTCAGCCAGCCTGTCGCGCAGCTCGCATAGGAAGAGGCGTGGCTCCTGCTCGGAGGTCGCCAGGATCAGCCCGGCATGCGCCTCTATTCGCTTCGAGGTGTGATCGCCGCCCATCGGCTTGGAGGCGAGTTGGCCCTCGTGGCGGAAGCGCTGCGACCAGCGGCTGGCGCTCGACACGCTGATCCCAAAGCGAGCCGCGGCTCGGTGGCACGAGGCATCCGCCGCCACGGCAGCTACGACACGCTCGCGCAAGTCGACGGACAGAGGTGAAGGCATTGGAATGCTCCTTCACCCGTCAACGCGCCACCCGCTAACCCGTCGCAATCAGCCCGGGACCCGCTCTAGATGCTGCGCTCATTGATCGTCACACTCACAATCGCACTCACCGCGATTACAGACGGGAGTGCTTCAGCGCAGAACGTGTTGGGCGCCGAGTGAACCCCAATCAATCCAGCTGAGGTGCAGCGGCAGCTGGAGAAGGGCTGGCGCGACTTGGATGCAATGAACCGGCGCGACACCCAATGCAAGCAGGAGCAGACATCGGATAGGCGCACCTTGCCGGGCGAGCCTCCGAGCCCATCGAATGGTACGCTATCAATCGCCTGCGCACCGTAGCCACTTGCCACCTCAAGCATCTGAGATGGGAACATCAGGACCGTCCTCGCTCGGCGTGCCATCGTATCCGTCGAGCCACGCCTGTCGCTCAGGAGCGTCGGTTGGGTACGGACAGCTATCCTTCGGGCGACCAATTGCTCGCGCGTGCGCACCTTCTGCGATCGGCTGACAGATTAGGGGCTGTTGGGTGTCCATGAGCACACCGTCATTCATCCGCACAGGCTACCTAAATTAGTGAAAGTGGCATCCCGATTGCTCGGTTCCTAAGCTCGCCGTTCATCGCAGGCATGGTGCACCCCTGATTTCGGCTTGGAAGGATCGGGGGTGCACCGCTGCTATCAGAACCACACCTGCCCGGCATTGGCTGCCATCGCGTAGGCGCGACCACTATGCGTCTACGGGTTCTGTTACCCGCTTGGTCCAGATGATCCGCCCGGCATCATCTCTAAGGGTGGCTACCCCTGATCGGTGGGCAATCAAGTATGTAAACCGAGTGTTGGCATCAGAGATTGCTTCAGCTTCTGTTCGCGCCGCGATTTGCTCGCTGGCTACTGAGATGCCGCTAGCGCATCGGCGATGTATGGAGCATTCGAGGTGAAACACAGCCATCCATTATCGGACGCAATACGCCTGCCAGTTAGGTAGCCGCAGGTGGTGTCGGACGATGTCGCGGAAGGGGCGGCGCACCCCGTCAGGAGCACGCCGCAAGTTGGCTCGTGGTCTCATCGACGAGCCGGCGCCTCTGGCAAAGCGCAGGCCATGAAAGGCCTTCGCCTCTATCGTTGGTGATGGTGGAACCCGCTCAGATGCGGATTGCTGGGGACCGAGTAGTGGTTCTTCACAGACCGTAAATGCGCCCCCCGGTATCACGGGGTCGTGAGCCCTGACCGGCGCAGGATCCCCGTGATGCCTCCAGCTGCTGCAGCGGTTCGCCCGCGATGAGACCGGCGCCACCGCGATCGAGTACGGCATGATCGCCGCCCTGATCGCCGTCGCGATTATAGCCTCGTTAAAGGTCGTTGGTTCGCGGCTCGGCACCAAGTTCAGCGCCATCTCCGGCAACCTGAACTGATCCGTACTTTTGGGCAGGTCGAGCTGCTTACCTGCAATCGCGCTTCCGCTCGGGCCCGCATCGGCCTGCTCAGGGGCGTGGCAGCTTTCTGTTCAAGTCAAGCCAGCTACGATTGGCCATGTGCCGATCTATGCGGCAAGAAGCGACGCTGAATTGCTCTACCATTTATGCGTCATAGCCGTGTCGGTGAACGGCAATGCGGCGCCCTCAGCATAACGATGATCGAAAGCCCGAACTGTGAAGCGAAGATCGACGGCGCATGGCGAACGTTATCGCTGGTCGAGGTGCATCGGCGGTATCGCGATGCCTCCAAACGCTGCCCTGCTTGTCATGGGCGCGTGCGGATCTATTGCCATTACCTGCGGGCGCACCGGCCAATAATGCGGCATGACGAGCCGCACAACGGCTGCCCGCTGATTGCCGCGACCTATCGCGGAACGCTATCGCCACACCCCCGAGCGATCGGCTAACGACTGTTTCGAAGCTATCTTGTATCGCCTCGGGTGGGGGAGCATTCGGCCTTACTCGCAGTCGAGCCGATCGTCATATTACTGTTCAGTGATAGAAAAGGTCGCCCGCGCCTGCATGACTAGACAGCCATCCTCGGCATAGGCCTTCGCGGTCAGCTCCTCGACACCGTGAGGCTCGCTTTCGTCGCGCAGGATCGCCGTGAGCGTCTGAAGAAGCATCGTGCGCAGAGCTTCGTGGTTGGGCAACTCTACCCCTTCCTCGTCCTGAACCTCGATGCCGTTCGCTGTGCTGATGAAATAGCGTGACACTCACGCCTCCGTGAACAGGCTCCCCCTACGCTGGAAACCCAATCAGCCGTGATAAGTTCGCTTTGCATCTGGCAGATGTTTCGACATGAAAAAGCCCGCGCCGGCAAACCGGGCGGGCTTAGGAAGTTCGTGGTCTCAGGAACAAACCAATAGCTACTTAAAACGAGGTTCGTCTCATTGCTGTAGTCGGAACGTCACTTCCCGCTACCGCCGCCCTGGGGCACGGCACGCGAGGGCTGAGCGGCATTGCCACCAGCTGCTGAGTTGTTCGTCATGGTATCGGCGGGCTGACCAGTCGGGGTACCGGTGACGGCTGCCGGTGCTCCAGTCGAACCAGGCTGCGGCGCTGCCACCCCAGGCGCACCGGGAGCCATAGTCGTCGGAGCACCGGGAGCCGTAGCAGGAGGGGCTGCCGTCGGCGATTGTGCGTGAGCCGCTCCCGAAAGCAGGACCATGAGCGGGATAGATGCCGCAATTGAGCGTTGGCGCATCAGAACCTCGTTGTGCCAAAGAACGCCGGTAACGCGTGCGTGAGGGAAATTGTTTCGCGTTCGAACCTGGTGAGGCTACCTCCCCCGCCGGCCCGTAATCAGATCGGACGGCGGGGCCGAGCCGGCGGTGCTCAGTTCATTCGCTTGCGCCGCCCCTGAACCTCCTGCTCGGCCAGTTTGCGTCCTAGTCCGAGCAAGAGCGCATCCGCCTGAGATTTCAGGGCCGGGTCCTGCAACTCGATGATCGCCTGCTGGGCCGCCATGGCGTGGTCGGCGGCCCGCTCCAATGGCGGCTCCGCTGGATTGATCTCGGCCTCGCAGAACGTGCCCTCGTTCATCCGCATCTGGGTGACATCCACGAGAATGCCGCTTCCACCCACCGACCTACCGGTGTGATCGCTGGTGAAGCACCTTACGCAAGGTGTCGTTCACGATGTTGCGCTCAATGCATCGTTTGGTCTGACGACCGCTCGGCCGCCGGGGCCTCTGCCAGCGATGCAGAAATCTGACGGCCAAGTTCGTACAGCAGGCCCTCAATCAAGGGGCGAACCCGCTTCGCCGTTTCGTCATCAAGGCCGCGACCTATCTCCTCGATCTCCAGAGCGCGCTCAGCCATGCGCTCCAGGAGTGGACCCGCTACCTCGTGAGTGGTCAGGAACCGGGCTGGGCCATCAGTGTTCCCGTCACTCCGGCTGTCCGTCACGTCTATAACGATGCCGCGCCCGAACATCCGGCCGCTCGCATCTCGCCAATAGTGACCGCGTGCCAGCACCCAGCGCACCACGCCCTGCGTGGGTACAACGCGATGCTCCCAGACGAACACACCGCCCTCCTCGCGTATGCGGGCGCGACGTTCCTGATCCTGGGCCAAATCATCTGGGTGAAAAGCAGACAGGAGCCGCGAAATCGGAACGCCTTCCGCGGCCTCGGCATCCGACCATCCGAAAAGCCGGGCGACTACCGAATCACCGCGCGTCCGGTCGGCTTCGAGATCGGTTTCCCAGACACCGATGCTGGGCGCAGCGAGCGTCAGGGAGCGTGACCACAGGGCGCGTTCAGGTGACTTACGCGGCATAAACGATCCGACGCTTTCGCAACTCGGCCAGGAAACAGCATCATAATTTTGCGCCGCTTCGCGACAAGGGTATCTTAATCCTCAACATCTGCGACCAATGGCGGAACTGAGATGGCGAAGCACGACGACGAATATGGGCGTGCGTTCAGCTTCGCCCCGCAGGATCAAGCCGCGGCAGAGCGTGCCCGCAAGATGCGACTGCTGAAGCGCATTGCCGACGCATTGCACCTACCGCAGGCCACGCTGCACGGTCCGGCCGACCCGCGGGTCGGGTCTGAAGCCGACCCCACCAGCGAGGAAAATGATCTCGACGAAGCCTGCGCAGCACTGCTGCTGGCCTACCGACGCATCAGCGACCCGGAGATGCGCCGCCACTTTCTGATCCTCGCCCAAGAAACAGCAGAGCGGTCTGACTCGTGATTAGATCAGGTGGCGGGGCCGAAGCCGGCTGGTACGTCATCAAAGGGTACGGCCATGCCTGTCGATCAAGAGCAAGTGTTGCCGGACGACGCATTGGAGCGGTTGGCGTGTGCGTTGTACGCCGACGTTCAGCTCCAGTACCCGCAGAAGCCGCCGGGCACGGCTTCGGGCAACTTCGGCGACGATGTAGGGACCAACCTGCTCGCGTGGCTGCTTGATGCCTACGACGATGCTTTTGCCGGAGACGACAGCGACTGAGCGGACGTCATCCCATCACCCTGGAGACTAGGACTTTGTCGATTCGGCGTCCGTCCATATCAACGACCTCGAAGCGCCAGCCGCCGGCCTCGAATGCATCTCCGGCGGCTGGTATCCGACCCAGTTGAAAGATCACGTAGCCGGCCAGCGTATTGAAGTCGTCTGAAGTCAGGTCTTCGGATAGCTCCAACCGTTCGAGAGCCTCGCGGGCTGGCATCATGCCGTCGATCAGCAGCGAGCCGTCCGGGCGCTCAATCACGTCCGGTTCGTCGCCGGCCTCGGGGATGTCGCCGGCGATGGCCTCCAGCAGGTCCGTCTGGGTGACAATCCCTTCCAGGCTGCCGTACTCGTCCACGACTACAGCCATGCGCATCGGCTGGCTCTGGAAGGTCTCCAGCACCGCGAGGATGGTCATGCTCTCGTGCACGACGATGGGCGGCTGGGTGGCCGCGAGAACGTCGATGTCCTTGCCGTCGAGCACCTGGTCGAGCAGGTCCTGCTTGCGGACGATCCCAACGATCTCGTCGACGTCGCCGCGGCTGACGACGACCTGGGCGTGATTGCATTCGCGCACCGCCTTCAGCACCACGTCCCTCGGGTCGTCGGCGTCGACCCAGAAGACCTCGTGGCGCGGGGTCATGATGTCCCGGACCTTGCGCTCGCCGATGGAGAAGATGCGCTCCACCGCTTCCTGCTGGACCTCGCGGATCAGGCCAGCTTCCTGGCTCGCCTGGATCAGCAGGTTGAGCTCGGCGGTCGAATGCAGCGAGCCCTCGCCGTGACCAGCCTGGAGGTCGAAGAGCCGAAGCACGCCGTTGCCGAGGCCGTTGAGCAACAGGATCGCCGGACGAAAGACGAGCAGGAACAAGCCGAGCGGACGGACGACAGCCAGCGCCGTGCGCTCGCTGCGCTGCAGGGCCAAACTCTTCGGGGCCAGCTCACCGAGCACGATGTGCAGGGAGGTGATGATCGAGAAGGCCACGACCACAGATACGGTATGAGCCAGGGCCGTTCCGAGCGACATCGGCAGCCAGGTCAGAGCCGGCTCGATCAGGTGAGCCAGCGCCGGCTCCCCGATCCAGCCCAGCGCCAGGGACGAGAGGGTGATGCCGAACTGGGTAGCGGCAAGGTAGGCGTCGAGGCGGTCAGTGGCCCGTTGCAGGGCGGTGGCGTTGGCTCGCCGCTCGGAGACCAGTTCGGCGACCCGGCTGCGGCGCACGGAGACCAGGGCGAACTCGGCTGCCACGAAGAACCCATTGGCGAAAACGAGGACCAAGACCGCAAGCAGACCCAGTGCTGTCGACCATGCATCGTCGGAAATCAGCGTGACCCTTCTCGAATGAACGTCCCGACCTACCAGCCATGCCGGTTTCAGACCACGGCGCGATTACTTCTTCACCGGATGCACCAACAGGCTCGAGGTGCGAAACTGAGCGTCGGCCCGTTGCCCGTCAGCTATCCGTCTCGCTGATGTAGTCCGCCCAGACCGGCGTCTTTAGCGTGCCAATGAACGCCGCATGGCGCTCCCGCTCCGCGTCGGTGAGCCGGGATTTGAACACGCGCGGCGCTACCGGCCGCCCAGCGTCCGCAGTGGACTGAGCCAAGGTAGCGAGGGCGGGCGCAAGGTCGAAGCCAGTTTGCTTGCCGCCCAGCAGCTCGACATAGACCTCCGCCAGGATCTGGGCGTCGAGGAGCGCGCCGTGCTTGGCGCGGCGGCTGCGATCGATCCCGTAGCGATTGCAGAGGGCGTCGAGATTGTTGGCCGCGCCCGCATGCTTGCGCCGGGCGAGGAGGAGCGTGTCGACCACATCATCAAGCTTGATCGCAGGCGGCCGCGGCTCGGGGAGCCGGGCATACTCGGCGTTGAGGAAGCCGACGTCGAACGGCGCGTTGTGGATTATGAGTGTGCCGTCGCCGATGAAGGCCAGCAGCTCGGGCACGATGGTAGCGAATAGCGGCTTGTCGGCCAGGAAGCCGTCGGACAGGCCATGCACCGCGAAGGCGTCCGGATGAACCGCCCTCTGCGGATTGCAGTAGCGGTGGAAGGTCCGGCCCGTCTGCATGTGGTTGATCAGCTCGACGCAGCCGACCTCGATGATGCGCTCGACCTTGGGGTCCGTGCTGGTGGTCTCGGTGTCGAGGACGATCTCGCGCGTCATGCCGCCTGGCTCTTCCAGTGTGCCTGCTGCCCCTCGAAGGTCGTTCGCACACGATCGTCAAGGAATTCGATTGGCTCTTCGCGAGCGCCTCGACCCGATCGCTATTCGGGAGCGGAACTGCTCCATGTGAATTTTCCCTGGATCATCGTCTGTTCAAATCCAGGCATCGGTGACTGGGAGAGGCGTGCGCTTCCGCTGCTCGATAGAGGCGGGCGTGATGCTGACGACGACAATTTCTCCGCTCTCGGCGCTCACGGCGCGGCTCTCTCGGGCCATGCCGCTCTCCGACGACGCGCGGCGCGCCATCGAGGTGTTGCCGGCCACGATGCAAGAGCTGGCGCCGAACACCGGCTTCATCCATCCCGGCGACCGATCCACGAGTTGCTGTCTCGTGCTCAGTGGCTGGATGGGCCGCTTCACGCTGCTGCCCAACGGCGAGCGTCAGTTCCTCGCCCTCCACATCGCGGGCGACATCCCTGACCTTCAGACCCTACATCTGCCCGTCGTCGACCACGGCATCTGCGCCTTCACACACGTGTCCGTAGCCCTAATCCCACACGAGGCGATCCACGACCTGATGGTGCGATACCCCGATGCTGCGGCCGCACTCTGGCACGAGGTGCTGGTGATCGCGTCGATCACGAACGAGTGGTTGATCGGGCTCGGCCGTCGTTCTGGTCCCAAACGGTTGGCGCACCTGTTGTATGAACTCTACGTCCGGCAGAAGGCTGCAGGCCTGGTCAAGGAAGAGGGACGGTGCGCCCTGCCGCTCACGCAGACGGTCCTGGCCGACGCGTTGGGCCTGACCTCGGTGCACGTCAACCGCATCCTACAGGAGATACGTGCCGAGCAGATGATCCAGCTCATGAAACGCACGCTGATCATCCGGGATTGGAGCCGCCTGAAGGTACTTGCCGAGTTCGATCCGCTCTACCTGCACCTGGACCAGCGGCTAACCTGAGCTGGGGAGATGAGCGCCATCGTCGTCATTGCTGCCTCAGCCGGTGGCCTCGATCCCATCGTGCAGATCATCACCGCGCTGCCGTCCGACTGTCGGGCGTCCGTGTTCATCGTCAGCCACATCGGTGCGAACCGCAGCTACCTGCCAGACATCCTCGCCTCGCGTGGTCATCTCCCGGCAGCGTTCGCGCAGCATGGCGAGATCATCAAGAGCGGCCGCATCTACGTGGCGCCCCCGGACCATCACCTGCGGCTGCGCTTCGGTGTGATCCACCTGGATCGAGGTCCGAAGGTCCACTTCACGCGCCCAGCCGCCGATCCCCTGTTCGTCTCAGCGGCCGAAACCTACGGCGAGCGCGTCGTCGGGATCGTGCTCAGCGGCGGAGATGGCGACGGCGCCGAGGGCCTTCTCGCGATCAAGGCGCACGGTGGTCTCAGCTTGGTGCAGGAACCGGAGGAGGCCGCGGCGCCTGACATGCCCATGGCGGCGTTGAGGCGCGATCACCCAGACGGATGCCTGACAGCCGATCGGCTTGCCGAGCGTGTCGCCGCTCACTGTGCTGGTTGAGCTACCGACCCTCGACGAACAGGAACAGCAGCGTCGACACGATCAGCAATGTCCCAAAGGCGCGGACGGAGTGCATGTCCTGCCGATCCGGCTTCGCCTGTCGGAGCTCAGCCAGGGATAGCCGTGTCCCTGCGACCAGCGTACCCGTCGCCGACGCCATCATGGCCGCAAACAAGACCCAGCCGGGCAAGGTCTCGGGCATGGAGGTCTACTGCAGCCGGCCGACCCCGACGTTCAAGCCGAGGCGGATGGCCAACGCCAGCAAGCCGCCGACGGTGAGCCAGTCGCTGCCGTCCACGCGCCAATTCTCGTAATCGTCGTCGGGCTCGACGGTGTGGCCGCGCGAAGCGAGGACGGTTACGGCCTCGGCGATCGGAACTGAGTCCTCGAACATGGAGCTACGCCGAAGCCGCGATCATCCGGTTCCGGGCCTCGACTAGACGCTGCTCGTCCTCAACCAGCGGCAGCTCGACCACGACCTGCTCGACGATCATGCGTGTGGCCGCCTCGTTCAGGCCGAGGCCACGAGCGAAACCGTCGAGGCGCACCATTGCGCGATGGACTGCCGCTCTGAAGAGCGGAGGGAACGACTCGCTCGCTATCTTAACAGATGCGGGAGCAGCATCATGGCGTGTATTAGGGTCGTGGAGGTCGGACACGGTTGGGTTGCTGGCCATGCCGGAGAGCTACTGCAGCGTGCCGGGGGCGTCCACCACCGGCCAGCCAGGTGCGGATCGCTAGTGGACCAAATCCGACACTCGGTACCGTCTGGAAACGGCTTTCCTCCGATGCGGGTAGCTTCACGGCTGCTGGACGGCAGCACAGATAGCCTGGGCGATCTCAGACGGGCTTCCGATCAGGTCGATAGGACCGTCATACGAAATGGCGTTCTCTGGCATGCCCTGCTCGGGCGGCCGCGCAGGCGTGAGGACCATCGAGAGGCCGCCGATCTCGTTGATGGCCGCCAGCCCGCGTGCTCCGTCATCAAGGGATCCGGACAAAACCACCCCAATGATGCGGGAGCCGCCATGCGCCGCAACGGATCGGAACAGCAGGTCCACGGTGCGGTTGCGATGGGTGCGGTCTGGATCGTCGATCAACTGCCCGAAGCTGTTGGCCGCCAGAGTGAGGTGGTCCGCCGGGGCTCCGACATAGGCTGTGCCTGGGGTGAACCGACCGCCGTCCAAAGCCACGCACACCGGCATGTGGGCGGCGCGTCCAAGCACAGCAGCGAGATGACTCGGTTTGTCCCAGAGCCTGTGCAGGACGATCAGCACGACAGCGTTCAGCGAGGGCGGCAACTCGCGCAGGACGGCCATGATGTCGTCCAAACCATCACCGCCAGAGGCGCCGATGGCTACGAACCAGGGTGTGTCGACGCGCTTCAACATCGAAGGCACCTAACACAGGTTACTTTATTGCGCGTGGTCCGTTGACGGTCACGAGCCCTAAGCGCGTTCTATGCGTTTGACACAACGCGCTGGCCGGGCGGCCATATCATCACGGCTCGCCCGGCCTTGCACGCATCCCGACCTCAAACGGCGGTGGATAATCCTAAGATGGGCTCGAACTGAGCTGTAGGGAAGCCTCGGTGTGTCTCCAGCACTCTCGCGCCGCGGTGTTTCATCCGGTTGAACGTCCGATTGGACCGACGTGGTGTGCCATAAGCCGCCCTTATGCGAACATGCTGTAGATGCGCGCTGCTTCTCTAACAGCGGAATGGAAGGCGAATACTCCTCGTTCTTTGCATGGCGGGCGGTAGGAGAGCAGTCGGAACATCAAGGGTAATATGCCTACAATTTTAGACAGTCAAATTTCATCTACATCTGAAATGTTATCAATAAAACAACCAATAACTAGCGTAGAGAATGTGAATATATGCTTTAGAAATTTTTAGGCGACGCTATCGTAGATTGCGTGATACCCAGCGACAGTGAACCCAATTCTGGGAAGTCAATTAATTTTATCGACCGGCGCGAAGAGCGTCGAGAGACCAACTGGACGTTGATCCGCCTACCTGACGGTAGCGCGATCTTGACCACCGTGAAGGACATATCTCCCTCCGGCGCTCGCCTGGCGGTGCCGAGTTCCTACGTCTGGCCCAAGACCATCATGTTCAAGGTAGTCGGACGCGACTTCATCTGCGCGGTTCAGCTGGCTTGGCGTCGGGGTCATTACGCCGGTGTTCGCATCGAGCGTGTGACGAAGACCACATCGACCCAGGCGAGAGAACCTGTCGCCCCCGTCGAGCCAAACGCTACGCTGCATGGCCGCCGCAGCCGCTTCTCACAAAACTGAGCAGTTCAGTCTCTCGACGACATAAACCGCTTGACCCTGCTGTGGCCTATTGATCTGAAGTCTTTGATTAAGACTTCCCATGCGAGGATTGGGCAGGAGCGAACGCGCTCGCGAGAAAACTCTGATGGCCTCGCTGCGATGCCTCACGCATCGGTTCAACTCGGCTCGGACCTGGATGGCCCTCGGTGTTCTAGCACCAGTCGGTATGCTCGTGATTTCCGGCTTCATGCTGCTCGACCTGCGGCAAGACGCCTGGGACAAGGCCGAGCAGACCTCCAAGAACCTCCTCCAGGTCCTTGAGCGCGACATCGCCCGCAACATCGAGATGTACGACCTCTCGCTGCGCGCCGTCGTCGAAAACCTCAAGGTTCCCGGCCTCGATCAGATCAGCCCCGAGCTGCGCCAGCTCGTCCTGTTCGACCGGGCAGCCACGGCTCAGGACATGGGCGTCATGCTTGTCCTCGATGAGAACGGCGACAGCATCATCGACGCCGGCGCAGTGCCAGCCCGAAAAATCAGTAACGCTGACCGCAGCTACTTTCTGGTGCACAAGGCTCAGGCCAATCTCGGCCTCTACATTAGCGAGCCGCTGGTCTCCCGCCTGACAACCACCCGGATGCTCGCGCTCAGTCGCCGCATCAACAAGCCTGACGGCAGCTTCGGTGGCGTGGTGGTCGGCACCCTGAAACTGTCCTACTTCACGCGGCTGTTCAGCCAGATCGACCTTGGTCGGGATGGGGCGATCAACCTGTACCTGCGTGACGGCACACGCGTCATGCGCCAGCCCTACGCGGAAGCCGACATCGGCGTGAATATCGCAGGTGCCCCGACCTTCAAGGGCTTCCTGCGCGAGCACAACGGCAGCTTCGTCGAGACCTCCGCCCGGGATGGTATCCAACGGCACTACACCTTCACACGTATCGGCGACCTGCCGCTGATCCTGAACGTCGCCCTGTCGACGGACGAGATCGAAGCGGAATGGCGCATGAAGGCGCTCACGATCGGCGTCATCGTGCTGATGTTGTGCGGCCTCACGATCGCGCTGTCGCTGCTGTTCGGGCGCGAGCTGCGCCGCCGCGAGGCCATGCAGGCTGAACTCGAAAGGCTATCGCTGACGGATGCCCTGACGCGTCTTCCGAACCGTCGCGCGTTCGAGGACACCGGCGCTCGGTCTTGGAAGGCTGCGCTACGGAGCGGCAAGCCTCTCTCCCTCCTCATCGTCGACGCCGACCATTTCAAGCGTTTCAACGACCGTTACGGCCATCAGGTCGGAGATGAGGTACTGCAGGGTTTGGCACGATGCCTCTCGGCCAGCGTCCATCGCCCTCATGATCTCGTCTGCCGCGTCGGCGGTGAGGAGTTCGCCGTCCTTCTGCCGGACACCGATCAGGCAGGTGCGCTCCGCATCGCCGAGAAGGTCCACGCCGAAGTATTGACCCTAACGTTTGGCTCGGCGGGCATCGGTGCTGGCGCAGTCACGGTGAGCATCGGGCTCGTCACCACCATAGCGGGCGGCGCAGAGGTGACAGCCTTGACGGACCTCTACCGCCTTGCAGATGGTGCGCTCTACGAGGCCAAGGCAGGCGGTCGGAACCAGACCCGCTGCGCAAAAATGCACGCTGCCCCGACAGCTTCACAGAAGCGCGAGCTTCAGATCATCAGCAGATCGTAGGCTGCCGCTCGCTTATCCGAACCCGGGTGCTCTCGGCTGTCGATCTCCGCTGAGCCCTAAGCTCGTACTCGGCCATGCGCAAACACCGAAGAACACTTAACAGTTCTGCCGCCAGTTTTCGGCATCATTCTAAAAGTTCGGTATAATTTATAATTTATGTTTAGAGGTCAATGCGCAGACAATAATGTATTTTTAACAATCTCCACGGATAACACCTGCTCACCCCGGTATTAAAACTGGCGAGCCATGCCATCCCGCGAAACCGCGCTCCCCGAATACACTCTGTCTTCTCTGCGGCAAAGTGACGACCGAGATCCGACCCTCGACGCGATGTGTCGGACAGCGGCGGCACTTTTCGGGGTGCGCTACGCGTTTGTTTCGCACCTCGACACGGAGTGTCAGCTCTTCCTCGGGCGCGAGGGGCTCGATGTCCAAACCACATCTCGCTCCATCGCCTTCTGCGCTCTGACGGTTCTCGGTGCACCTCATGAGCCGCTGATCGTGCTCGATACGCACGATGATCCGCGGTTTGCCCGCAACCCACTCGTCACGGGTGCACCGTTCTTGCGGTTCTATGCCGGCGTCCCGATCGCCCATGCTGATGGAAGCAACACGGGGACTGTCTGCATCGCTGACGACGCGCCCCGCCAAGCCTTCGGCGAGGCGGATCGGCATCGCTTGTTGGACCTCGCTAAGTTCATCGAAGCCACGCTGCGCGGTCGTGCTGCCCAGATCGAGGCTGAGTGCGCACGCGAGCAAGCCGAGGCAGCCTACGCCGCACTGCGCGAGAGTGAGCATCGCTACCGGTTGCTCGCCGAGAACGCCAACGACGTCATCGTCCTAGGCGATCTCGACATGCGTCGCCTCTACGTCTCTCCCGCTGCTCGCACCGTTCTCGGCTACGAACCGGAAGAACTCGTCGGGACGACGCCGGCCACGTTCGGCCACCCTGACGATGCTCACGCCTTCGCCGATCTCCAGACGAAGTTGTCGATGGAGGACGATGGCCGCTTCGTCACCTGCGTCCGCCACCGCCACAAAGCCGGACACTACGTCTGGATCGAAGCGTCGGTACGGTTGGCACGAGATCCCCAGGGCGGACATCCAGTAGGTTATGTCGCCGCCTTGCGGGACGTCACGGCCCGCCGTGAGGCCGAGGAGCAGGTCCGACACATGGCCCTGTACGATGCGCTCACCGGCCTGCCCAACCGGACCCTGTTCCGCGACCGTCTCGACCAGGCGATCGCCCGCGCCGCCCGCTCCGACAAACCCATCGCGGTGCTGATTTGCGACCTCGATCGGTTCAAGGCCATCAACGACAGCTTCGGCCATCCAGCGGGCGACGCCCTGCTCCAAGTCGTGGCGGCGCGGATGCAGGCGGTGCTGCGCCCCTACGACACTGTTGCCCGGCTCGGCGGCGACGAGTTTGCGCTCGTGCTCACCGATCTCGACAAACCGTGCGCGGCAGCCTGCCTCGCTGAAGACCTGATCGCCGCGGTGAGCGAGCCGATTAATCTCGACGGACAGGTGGTCGAGGTCGGCGTCAGCGTCGGCTTCATCGTTGCATCGCTACAGGGCGCCCGCGCGGACGAGCTGTTCAACAAGGCCGATATTGCGTTGTACGAGGCCAAGGCGGCGGGCCGGAACACTTATCGTGAGTTCGAGCCAGACGTTGGCGCCCGCATCACGACGCGTGGCCATCTTGGTCTCGACATGAAGGAGGCGATCCGGCGCGGCGAGTTCCGACTGGTCTATCAGCCGGTCGTGAAGGCTACGACCGGTGCTGTGATGAGCTTCGAGGCGCTGATGCGCTGGCGCCATCCGGAGCGGGGCGAGATCTCACCTGGCGAGTTCATCCCGCTGGCCGAGGAGAATGGCCTGATCGTGCCGCTCGGTACCTGGGCGCTGCAGGAGGCCTGCTACGAAGCGATGAACTGGCCAGCTCACATCCGCGTCGGGGTCAACGTCTCCCCGGTCCAGCTGCAGCAGGACGGCCTCGAAGCCGCAGTGCTAACAGCCCTGGCTGTAAGTGGTCTGCCCGCAGCGCGGTTGAAGCTAGAGGTAACCGAGAGCGTTCTGATGCAGGACGCCGACGAGGTCTTGAACCGTTTACACCGGCTGCGCGCCCTTGGGGTGCGCATCGCACTCGACGATTTCGGTACGGGGTACTCGTCACTGAGTTACCTGCGCCGCTTCCCGTTCGACAAGATCAAGATCGATCGCGCGTTCATCCGCGACATCGTCGACTCAGATGCGGCAGCGATCGTGCGGGCGGTGGTGGGCATCGGCGAGCGGCTCGGCATGGGCATCGTGGCGGAAGGGGTCGAGACGGTCGAGCAACTCGAACTGGTGCGCCGTGAGGGCTGCGGTGAGGTTCAGGGCTTCCTGTTCAGCCGCCCGTTGCCGCCGCGCGAGGCACGGCTCTATGCTGAAGGGGTACGGATCCAGGCAGCATAGTCGCCGCTACCCCGCACAGCCAGGCTTTTAATCTCCTATCTCACCTAGGAAGCAGCACGATTGGATGGAGAATCACCAGCACAAACCTTACAAATTATGTTCAGCGAGGCACGCGGTTGCTGTCGAAAAGCCGCGCAGCAGTTCGAGGAAGCGCAGCCGTGCGGCTACATCGTCGACGGCGAAGTACAGTCGCAGGATCTCGACCCCCTCCTCCTCCCGCGACGCGAACACCTGAGGCACCGCCGCGCTTGAATGCGACAGACTGAACGCTTCAACCGGCATGTTGAGGCTGGCGGCGATCGTCCTCAGCCGCAGAGCCGCAGCATCGGCGATTGGTTTGGGACGTTCTCGGTCGGCTTCACCGCCGGGCCGAGAAGCGCTCTTGTACTTTTCGCCCATGTTGCCCCGCCGCAGCCGCACACAGGCGGCAAAATCCGCGTAGGTTGCAAGCTAGCACGCGAGTGCAATCGAAACGAGTGTATGAAATCAGCTACGTGCCGATTGCACGCGACCGAGATCGCCGCCGGAGGGAATGACAGCAGATGCCGAAGCGAGGCGTTGTGCGGAACCTGACCCGACCGAACGAACTGCGGACCAGCTTGGCGGCCTCAGGCGTCGTCGGCACTTGGGAATGGGACCTGCTAAACCACTGCGTGTACTACGACGAGGAAGCTGCGGCCCTGCACACCGGCGATCCCAGCCTCGCCGGCCAACCGATCAGGGTGCCGATATCGATCGCCAACGTTCATCCCGAGGACCGTGAGTGGATGGTGCGCGACATGGCCAAGGCGGTGCAAACCGGAGGGCTATTTCTGGTCGAGTACCGGATCATGAACCCGGATCGGAGCGTCCGCTGGCTGCTGTGCCGCGGCCGGATCTATCGAGGCGAGGATGGCCGGGCGGTGCGCTGTCGCGGCATCATGATCGACATCACCGAGAGCCGTGACGCTGGCGATACCGGCGAGGGCTATGTCGCGCAGCCCTCGTCGCACGAGGAGAGCCTAATCGTGCAAGCGGCCGACCGCTGTCTGGAGACGCGGGCGGTCCTCGAACAGCTTGGCTCGCAGCACCTGCTGCAGAAGGCGGACGAGCTACTCTTGGCCGTTGGTCGGGAACTGGCACGCGAAGTCCATGAGCAGCAGATGTCGCATCTGCACTAGCAGAACGTGCATCAGCAGGTGTTTCAGTTTAAAATCCGAGGCTGGTCGGAATTGCCCCGCCCTCTTGTCTCGAACATCTCGTGCGCCCTTCCCCGCTGACGTATGCTCGGCGCCGAGCAGGAGCGCGCCATGCCCGATGCAACCATCGAAAACGCTTATGCGGAGGGACAAGCCGCCCAGGGAGCCGGCGCGATTGACGCGGATTGCCCTCACGTTACCGGAACTTTGGCGGCTGCGATGTGGCTCGAAGGTTTGTCCGACGCCGCGCTCGGCCATCACGCCTTGGATCGCACCAAGAAGGTGATGGACGCCGACCAGGCCTAGAGGTCAGCGCCGACTCCAACGCGCTGGCCTCGCCTTGGTATCGCAGGCAGAAAATCGGGATCCGCATGATCCATGAGAACGGTCATCCTCGTGCACCGTTATGGTCGTCAGATGCCTTTCCCGTCTGACGCGTTTCTCACCCATGATGGTTCTCGACCTGATCCGGGCCCTTGCCGAAGATGCGCCCGTCGGCATCGTCGTCACGGACGTGGCGATCGATCCGCCGGGGCCGATCATCCGCTACGCCAATCCTGCCTTCTCACGCCTCGTCGGGCGCGACCTCGGTAAGATCGTCGGGCAGAGCCCCCGCTTCATGCAAGGGAAGGAGACCCGCCGGGAAACGCTCGACACCTTCAGACGCGCCTTGGCAGCTGGGGAGCGCTTCCACGGCTACATCACCAATTACCGCGGGGACGGCACCAAGTACCGGTGACCTGACCGGCTGGCTTTGGACCGGGCTGATTGAGAGGATCAGCCAGGACGGAAGGAGCTGGGCATGAAGCGAGGTCAGAAGACGGGTGCGGAGCAGGTCGTGCTGAAGCTGCGCCAGATCGAGGTGCAGACGGCCCAGGGCAAGAGTTTGGCGCTGGCTTGCAAGGAGGCCGAGATTTCCGAGCAGAGCTACTATCGCTGGCGCAAGGAGTACGGCGGCCTGCAGATCGATCAGGCCCGTCGGATGAAGGATCTGGAGCGCGAGAACGCGCGATTGCGTCGGCTCGTGGCTGACTTATCGTTGGAGAAGCAGGTGCTGGCGGACGTCGCCGCGGGAAACTTGTAGCCCCGGAGCGACGCCGGCAGGCAGTCGACGCGATCCAGGAGAAGTACGGCCTCTCGGAGCGCCACGCCTGCCGGATCGTCGGCCAGCACCGGGGCACGCAACGCTACGTGCCCACGGTACCGGCTGACGAGGATGCGCTGACCCGCGCCATCATCGCCTTGGCGTCCGAGTACGGACGCTATGGCTACCGCCGCGTCACTGCGCTGCTGCAGACAGCGGGTTGGCAGGTGGGGAAAGACCGGGTTCAGCGGATCTGGCGTCGTGAGGGGCTCAAGGTTCCGCAAAAGCATCGGCCGCGAAGCCGGCTGTGGTTGAACGATGGCTCCTGCGTGCGGCTGCGGCCTCTCCATCGCAATCACGTCTGGAGCTTCGACTTTGTGCAGGGTCAGACCCATGACGGGCGAAGCCTGCGTATCCTGACGCTGATCGACGAGCACAGTCGCGCCTGCCTGGCGCTCAAGGTCGCGAGGCGCATCAACAGTCTGGGTGTGATCGAGGCGCTGGCAGATGCGATGTGCCTGCATGGTATCCCAGACAACATCCGCTGCGACAACGGCCCAGAGATGATCTCGAAAGCTTTGCGGAAATGGGTCGCCAAAACCGGCCCACAGATCCAGTACATTGCACCAGGATCGCCGTGGGAGAATGGCTATTGTGAGAGCTTCAATGGCAAGCTGAAGGACGAGTGCCTACGCCAAGAAATCTTCTACTCGCTCAAGGAGGCACAGACCGTGATTGGGATCTGGCAGAATACGTACAACCGCGTTCGACCGCATTCGTCCTTGGGCTACCGGCCGCCCGCCCCTGTCACCTTCCCGGATCTGGCCTTCCGGCTACCCATGGCCGCTACCATGCAGTAGCCTCTCAATCGGCTCGGTTCAAAATACCGTTCAGGTCACCTGCGCGATGACGGAGTACCTGATTGGCCGTGGGTACAAGAACATCGGATTTGTCAGCCTGCCCATTCACGACAATGATCGCGCTGCCGAGAGGCGGGCGGGATTTCTAGCCGCCCATCAACGACGTGGGTTGATCTCCGCTCCCGAGTTGCTGCTCGAAAGCCCGCCCGGACTGCGGAGCGGTGGGCGCGCACTCGCGACTTTGATTGAGCGCGTACCGGCCGTCGATGCGATCTTCCTTTCCGGCGATGTGCTGGCGACCGGAGCTTTGCTTGAAGCGAACCGCCGCGGCTTGGATGTCCCAAACAGGATCGCGATCGTCGGCTCGGATGACAACGAACTCCAGGAGGCCGTCTCCCCACCGCTGACAACGCTGCGCTTTCCTCGCTATCAGATCGGGCATCAGGCAGCGGAGATGCTGATGAAGCAATTGCGCAATCCCTCCTACGACATCCGCAAGCTTGACCTCGGTTATGAGCTCATAGAGCGGGCAAGTGCTTAGAAGCGAAACAAACGCGCCAACAACAACGACGTTTGCTGGCCGAAAGCTGTCCGTCTGGTTTCTAGCGATCGGTGATGTGAAGCAGACAGGGTAGATGGCCCGTGCATTACGTGCGGCCACGCCAAGATGGTACTGTCACGTAGCAGGAGCTTCGAGCCACTACGATGCACAGACCCAACGGTTAAGCGCGGGCGCTACAAGCGTACAGACTGCGCCGGGGAGGAGGTAAACACCCACTGCAATCAGCCCTAAGGTGCTCGCCACCAGCATGGCGATGAGCGGCGCGAAGCCGACGCGATGAACCACGCGGCCGTATCCATTGTTCCCGCACGCCGTGCTGGTAATCCAGCACAGCCTATTCCTGAAGACCAACGATCACGCTCAACGCTTATTCTGATCAGTTCACGACGCCGTGAACACAGCGACGCCTCATTCCCACGCCCAAGAGGGATCCGAGCGCTCACGCAGGGCGCTGCCGTATCGCCGTCCCGCGCGATGCATTTCTTTTCGCTACCTCGGCTGCAGGCTCCGGGTAAAGCTTAGGCGGTGTTGATGCTGTTCATCTGGTCAGGCTGGGGGATCGTGGTCATTCCCGTCGTAGTCGGCACGGCGGTTGCGGTCGGGGCGGTGGGCGGGTTGGCGCTTCGGGCCCTCGGTCACCCCGAACTTATATTTCTCGCCATCAGCCTCGGGCTGTTCGCGGCCGCAGCCGCCAATTGGATCGTCGGCCGGCGCCTGAACGGCAGGGCGCCGCGCGAACTCATCGACCCGGCCACGAGCGAACGCGTTCTTCTCCGCCGTCGACACGCGCTGTTCTGGGTACCGGTGCAGTACTGGTCCGTGCCAGTCGCGCTCGCCGCGCTCGTCCCATTGCTTGCCCTGCGCAATCTCTGAATCTGACGCCCCCAACCAGCCATACAGTTAAGGAGATGAGCATGCCGCGTGGCAGCTGTGAGCGTGCGGAGAGACCCCGTCGGTTCCTCGTGGCCTGTCTCACCGTAGTGATGGCTACGCCCGCCACGGCCGTGACACCGGTGACGCCAGTGGGTGTTGAGAGCTGTGAGGCCTTTCTGGATGCCTACGCTCAGTGTGCAGCAAGCCCTGGCGTGCCGGAGGCCGCCCGCCCCAACATCCGGCAAGGCATCGGCACGCTGCGCGAGAGCTTCCGCGACGCCATCAGCCGCAACACGGCCGCCCGCCCGACGGTCGCCTACCAGTGCGCCCAGGCCCATGAGGCCGTGCGTAAGAGCATGGTCGACGCCTTCAGGTGCGACTTCCCCGCTCCGCCGCCGGCCTCCCAGGCTCTGCTGCAGGCCGCGCCACCCGCGGCCTCGGCACAAGCGCCGGCCCGGGGGGGCGTGCGCGCCTCATCAACCTCGCCAAGCCCCGAGATGCAGGAGGTGGCGAAGGTGAACGCCTACACCGAGGTGCAGAACCACCTCGTGCGTTCCCATCCCCTGGAACGGCAGCTCGCCGATTACCGACGCGACAACGAGCGCGTGCTCAAGCTCGGCACGAAGCTGGGTGCCAACGCCTGGTACCATTTCGGCATCGTCGACTTCGACGGGGTGATCGACGAACTGGACAAGGCGACCGCCCTGCCGGCGACCATTCCCGAGGTCGACTCCCAGGCCACCCGGCTGCTCGCAGCCTTGCGCGAGCTCAACCCGGTACTGAAGGCGCTGACCCGCTATCAGACCACGCGAGAGTTCAAGGAGGACGGCTACAAGTTCGCCCGCGAACAGCATCGGATCCTCGTGCCCAAGGTCGAAGCCGCCGCTAAGGCGATGGACGCCTACTGCACCGCCCTGTTCGAGCGCGAGCTCGCCCGGGACGAGCGGCGGATGGCGTCGCTGGCGGAGGACGCCCCAGCACGCCGACTGCTCGCCACCAGCTTGGCGCTACGCCGGGCAGTGCAGCGCTTCGAGGCCCTGGCGCCAAGGTCCGATACCGCCCCGTTCCTGGCCGCTCTCAGCGACGTGTCGACCGCGAATCGACAGCTCGGGGTGACGTTCGACGGCATGAACCCAAAAGCGAATTCGTCGTGCACCGGATACGCGGACACGGTGGCGAGCGTGATCGGTCACGGCCGCGACGTCGCGCGAGACATCAAGGCGAAAGGTGACCCGAGTCAGCCGGCGCGGCTGTTCAACGACGCCTACAACCGCTCGGTGCGCGATCTCGAATCCTGCCAGCGGTACGAGGATAGGGTGCGGCCGAGCTAACCGGCGCTGGCACAGCGCAGGCTGGCAGCCTCCGACAATCGATCGCCGAGGAGCAGATGATCATACCGGTTCATCAGGACCGCCGCGGCAGTCGCCGACTTCCTCCCGTCGTCTGGCTCGTCGCCTGGGTCGTCGGCGTTCCGGCATTGCTCGGCGGGCTCGGGGCTTGGGAGGTCGAACGCGGGCTGGCGAGCGCCGAAAGCTATACGCGCCGCCAAGTTGAGTTGCCGGTCTCCGTCGTTCAGCTGCGGCTGCTGGCGGCGACAGATCCCTACGCCTCGGTCCGTTTCGAAGGTGGGCGCACCGCCTACGGGGCGGCATTGGCCACCGACAAAGCTCAGGAGGCGCTGGCCGTGGTCACACGCGACCTGCCTCTGGCCCGGGCTCGCGCGTGGGTGCCGTACGCGACGCTCGGCGGCGCGCTGCTCGCACTGCTGGCCGGTCTCGTCGCGCTGGCCGGCGGCGGAGCCGCGGGCCTATGGGCGCGGCGTTCGCGCGACGCCTTGCTCGCCAGTTTTGGCCTCGTGCGCCGCGTGCTGCCGGTGCTGCTTGGACTGCAGATCGTGGGCTTGAGCCTCGCGGTGCTCGCAGCCGCGCTGTTCGAGGCCACCGGGCTGTGGTTCACTCAGCGGTTCTCGGCTGGCGAAGCCAAGCTGCTGCTCGGCGCGCTGGTCATCGCCGCTTTGGCGGCCTGGGCCGCGGTCGCGGCGGTACGCGGCCTGCGCGGGGTGTTCGCGCTGTTCACCCCCGAGCCCATCGACGTACGCGGCCGCGTCCTCGACGAGGCCGATGCACCGGGTCTGTGGCGCCTCGTGCGCGAGCTCGCCGGGCGCGGGGACTCGCTGGTCCCCGACGCGGTGGTCGTCGGCTTGACCGGTGGCTTCTTCGTCACAGAGTCCGCAGTCCGCCTGAGTCCAGACACGCGGACGCTGACTGGGCGCACGCTGTACCTACCGGCCCCCTATCTCGGCGTGCTTGACGGGCGCGAGCTTTCCGCCGTGATCGGGCACGAACTCGCGCACTTCGCGGGCGAGGACACCGCCTATAGCCGGCGCTTCACCCCGATCTATGCCGGCCTACATCGCGCGCTGACCGCGCTGGGCAATGTCGGCCCCGGAGACTTACTCACTCGCCCAGCCGCCTATGTCGGCTATCGCAGCCTCGGCACCTTCGACGCAGCGGTGGCGCGTTGGAGCCGGGCGCGTGAGTTCGAGGCCGACCGGCGCGGTGCCCAGGTCTCTGGAGCACCACCCGCAGCCTCCGCCCTGCTGCGTGTCGGCGTCCTCGGCCCGGTGGTGGGCGAGACGCTCGCATCTTCCTACGGCAAGCCCGACGCGGCGCCCGACGATCTTGTCGCGGGCGTACTCGACGCAATCCCCGTTGCCGGCTTCCCCGAGCCGGGGGCGCACCTCGACGACCGGCAGGCGCACCCCACCGACACCCACCCGTCCGATCGGCAGCGTATCGCGGCGCTCGGCGTTCCGCTCGACGCCGAGCTGTTCGCCCGCGCCGCCCGGCCGCTCACCGTAGGGGACCGCGCCTGGCCGGCCGCCCTGGTCGCGGACTGGACCGGTCTGTGCCGCTGGCTCAGCGTGGACTTCCTGACTGGGGCACGGGAGCACCGAGCTGCCGAGCGGGTATACCTAGAGGAGACCGCAGCGGCAGTGCCGGTCGAGGAGACGGTGGTGCACGAGAACGGTGCGCCGATGGTCTGGACGATGGGCGTCCTAGCGCTCCTCTTCGCCGGCGCCGGCGCTGCCTTGCTTCTGTACCCCCGCGCCCTTGGCGTCGCGCACGATGCGCTGGCGCAGCAGATCCTCGGCGCCGCTGCCGCGGCGGGTGTCGCCTGGGCAGGGATCTACGCCGGTCTCGTGCATCGACGCGGCCGGACGCCGTTGTTGGTGCTGACGCCGGACGTGCTGCGCTCGCCGCTACTCGACAGTGCGGTAGCGTGGAAGGATGTGGCGGACTTCCAGGTCACGCACGGCAAGCGGCTCACCCTGACGCTTGCCCTCACGCCGGACGCCACGTTGCCGAGGACCAAGCGCCTGTTCTCGCAGGCCGGAGTGAGCCGACGGCGACGTCACGTCTGCGTGCAGTCTCTGGGTTCGCGCGGCCTCAAGCCCGACGCCTTCGCCGCGCTGGTCGGACGCTACCTCGCGGCCTCTCGTGCCCGCGTGCACCTGTCAGCGGCGCATACAGGGATCTGATCGCTCGGCCACCGGCAAACGTCCTTCCAAGCGCTGGATCAACGCCGCTTGTGGCTCGTTGCCCTATTCTTCGCGGCATTCCTGACTGGGTTAAGCTGGCTCGTCGTCGGCGACCTGCACAAGGTGTTTGGTCCCAACGCCTCATCTCACGAGCAAGGATGGGTGGCGGACTGGTGCAGACGCTTCGCTCTACCCCGGGGGGACGCGTGTGAGCTCCTCGACCACCTGATGCATGTCCAAGCCGATGATCGTGGCCAGATCGAGCAACTCGACCAAGTCGATCCGCCGCTCGCCGCTCTCTATGTTCGACACGAACGGCTGGTGTCGCCCGAGCCGGCCTGCCACTTCGGCCTGGGTCAGGCCTGCCGCCTCCCGCGCACGTACGACGAGCTCGATCAGACGCGCGTGCCGAGCTGAACCGAGGGTGCGCGCCATGCCGGGCCGTGCGGGTGAGAACCGCCAGCTCGGCTAGAACCGATATTTGGATATCCAAAAGTCGGATATTTCGCTGGACTACCACCCCTCACCGGAGCGACACGACGCACCGGGGCGCACGCCGGTCAGGCGGCTCGCCCGGGCGCGCGACGGAAGAGCAGCTATGAGGACGCGGCGCAGGCACACCGGCGTACAGCTCGCGACAGCACTCACTCTGGCTTCGCTTGCCCCATCCGACGCCCGGGCAGGACAGAGCTTCATCCAGACCTACATCGACGCGCAGGGTGGCTGCGCCAGTGCGGCCGGTCCCCTGGCGTTCGTCCTGGCCGGGGGCGGCCTGCAGGCGCCGTTCGGCAAGCTCGCCGGCGACTGGACGGACACGGATCTCGCCGCCCTCCCCGCCATCTTATCCGCGTGCGAGCGGACGGCGGCCCGGGTGACCCCGTATCTCGCCGCCGAGGTCAGGGGCCAGGCTCGGGAGCTCGAGACGCGCGCGCCGCAGATCGTGGCGGCCGCGCGCGCCGAGCGGGCGCGGCAGGGGCCCAACTCCAGGCCCGGCGGGACCTCGCGCAGGCGCGGATCGAGGCGGCACGCCGGCAGGCGGACCTGCCCGCCGCCGGCCCCGAGGACGACGTCCGACGCCTGGAGGCGGAGGCCGGACGCGCGGAAGCGCAGGCGCGGGCCGCGGTTGGGTACCGTGATCGTGCCTTGCGTGAAGCGGCCGAACAACGACCGCCGGCCCCGATGCCTCCACGTGAGATGAGCCAGAACGAGCCCGGCGACGGTGAGAGCCGGCCGGCGACCGGTCCTACGACGACCTTCGCCTTCGACGCGCCGAGCTTCCGTCGGATGTACGACAGGCGCCTGCGTGGTGATGGTGACGGCGGCATCGAGGACTGCGCCGAGCAAGGCATGAACTACGTTTGCCGGTTCGACGACGCCCCGTTCCGCAAGTCGGTCGAGGCGTTCCGCAAGCTTGACCTCGTGCGCGGTTCGTTCAGCTCGAAGCTCGGGCTGTCGGTGGTCAGCCGGGCCGGTAAGGCATCGAGCATCGTGCTCACCGGCGACCGGGCGGACCCGATGAACCTGTTCGGCTTCGTCGGCAAAGCGGCCAGCCTGATCAAGACACTCGAGCCGGGGATCGCGGAGGGAGCGGTGCAGGATCTGCTGAGTGCGGGGCTTGGCCTGACGCGCGGCGACGACGATTCGACCATCGGCGCCGAGCGGACAGTCGTTCGGGGTGCGTACGTCGCCCAGTGCAGGTCCACACCGTCGCGCGAGACCACGGCCATGACCTGCACGTTCGAGCCGCGCTCATAGGTACGTGCGCGGCCATCTTTAACCCGACCGAGGGCAAGAGTGAGATGCACGCCCAAGACGCGATCACCCGCTCACCCTAAGCCCGGCGGTCCGTCGTACGTCCTCGACGCGTCTCGATCGCCGAGGCCAGATTCATCGTCCTCGACGCCGCGGCGTTCGATCGTGCGTCGTTTCGGGTTGCGCCGGCGCATCGGCCCCAGACGCGCGGTCTGCGACACCAGAAAATCCAGCGCCTGCGAGGTCGCGTCGACCTGGTCGTCGCCGCGCCCGAATGGGAACGCTAGCAATTCGGCGACGTAGACGTCCGTCCACGGCTCGCGCTTCGGGAGCCACACCTCTCCCGCCTCGAACCGCGCGCTCTGCGCCAGCAGCCGCGCGCGCTTGTCGTAGCGCGGGCGCCGCAGCTGCAGCCGCATGCCGTCCCTCTGCCGCAAATCCTGCTGCAGGCTGCGCCCGAGTTCGGTGTCCTCAATCAGCGTCGCGTTCGGCTGCCAAGCTCGCTCCGCCTCCATGATCTTGCGGCGCAGCTCCGGTACTTCCCAGCGACCCCGCAGCTGCTCGAGCAGGTAGTATCGCTCCCCGTCCCACCCCCACAGCTGCCCGACCGAGTGGCTGCTGGTCTCCTCCAACGTCGAGGCCGTGTCCCAGCTCGCCAACAAGTAGGCAAATGCATCCGGTTCGGGCTCCTCGTCGAAGTAGCGCAACCACGCGCGCTGGATCACGTTGCCGCCCGGCGGCACCGGGTTTTGCAGGTACATCGCCGCAAACGTCATCGACCCGACCGCGGCGCGCACTTCGTCGAGCACCGACCGCGGCTCACGCGCGGCGTCGAGCACCTCGCCGGCCGCGCGGTCGTAGACGTCATGCGCGCCTGTCCCGATCCGATGACACGCCGGCTCGGACGCGATCGCGGGCAGGATCAGCTGGTCCCATTCCCCGGTGTGTTGCACCTGTCCGATGAGGTCGTCTTCGTGCAGGCGTTGCGAAACCAGCACGATCGCGCCGCGGCGCTTGTCGTTCAGCCGGGTGCGGTGGGCGGTGTTCCATAAATTCATCTCCCGCCGCCGCACCGCCTCGGAGAACACCGCCTCCGGGCTCATAGCGTCGTCGCCGATGATCAGGTCGGCGCCGCGCCCGAGCACAGGTCCGGAGATCGACACAGCGAAGCGGTAGCCGCGCTCAGTGGTAATCGTCTCAAGCTTGCGGTCGCCGCCGGGCTGGATGAAGAAGGTTGGGAAGGCAGCGCGGTACCACGGCCTGGCAACGATCGCGCGGAAGGCGGCGGCATGCGTCTGGGCGAGGTCGGCCGAGTACGAGGTGCAGATGATGCGCAGACGGGGGTTGCGGCCGAGCAGCCAGGCGGTGAAGGCGACCGTCACCAGTAGCGACTTGCCCGAGCGCGGGGGTACGTTGACGATCAGTCGGCGGCTCTCGCCCGCCTCGATGCGCCGTAGCGCCTCCGCGACGGCGTGCAAGTGCCAGTTGTCGACGAACGGCGTGCCGGGCTCGAGCGTGGCGAAGCAGCGCTCATAGAACACCATGAAGTCGGTACGCAGGGCGTGACGGTACAGGCGCTGGGCTTGGCTCATGTCGCACCCTCCTCGTCATCCCCGCCCAGACGTGCGCCCTCATCCGTGGCTGCGGCCTCACACCTATCCTCCGCTTCACCGGCCAACGATCGCAGCCCTCGCGCGCGCCGCTCGATCATGCGGTCGAACGCTGCCTGATCCTCCGGGCTGAGCGCGTCGTCCTCAGAGGTCGCCGTCCGGTTCGCCTGTCGCTCCTTCCTGCGCCTGCCCATCTCCTTGCTCGCCGAGACGTTGCCGCCCATCAACTCCCGGTACAGCGCCAGGTCGATGGTCTCGTCGCGCGTCATCCGACGCGGCTTGCCGCCGACCGGCACGGTGACGATCTCGTCGAAGAAGTCGATCGTCGGCTTCGGTTTGCCCTTACGGCCCCACGGGTTGCCAACACCGCCCGGCTTGAAGCGGTGCGCCTCAGGCGGGCGTCCGTAACCGATCGGTGCAGTGTCTGCGGGCTTCGCACCGCGCTCGCGATCCCTAGCCATGAAACCACCTCACGCGCGCGCGGCGTGCGACGGCAGCTTGACGCCCCGCTCCGCGGCCGTCTCAGCGAAGGTCAAGCCGGTCACGGCGTGGCGCGCCGGCGCCCCCGTGCAGATCTCCATCCGGCGCACGGCGAGATCGGCGTATAACGGATCGATTTCTGTGCCGTAGCCGCGCCGCCGCGCGCGATGGGCCGCCACCAGAGTGGTGCCGCTGCCCGCGAAGGCGTCGAGCACGATCTCGCCGCGCCGGGAGACGTCGAGGATCGCGTCCTGGATCATCGCGACGTTCTTCGGTGTGACGTGTTCAAGACTATCTCGGCCGCGCCGTCCGTCGACGAAACCTCTCTCGCGCGGATAGGCCCACAGATTCGAGCGGTTTCGGCCGTTGCGGCCGAGCTCGACGTTGTTCAGAACCTCTCCGGTGCCGTTCTTCCAGCAGAAACACAGCTCGTGGCCACTACGCCACAATGACCCCATGCCGGGGTTGGACTTGGCCCACACCGCGACATTGATGAGCTGGCTGTAGACGGCGTGACCGGCGTCCAGCATTTCGCGCATGTGCCGCCAATCCATGAACTGGAGCGAGAGCGATCCATCTCTGGCGTGCGCCGCGAGCCGCTCGAACGCGGCACGTAGGAAGGCTGTGAACGCCTCCGGGCTCATCTCGCCGGAAGCCATCGCGAACTCCCGCGCATCGGATCGGCCGGTAACGTGTCCGGCGATCGCGACGTTGTAGGGTGGGTCGCACGCGACGAGACCCGCCAGCTCGCCGGCCATGAGCGCCGGTAGGCTCACGTCGCTCAGAACGTCCAGGCAACCGAGCCGATGCCCACCCGCGAACAGCCAGATATCTCCAAGTTGTGAGACCGCCTCCCTCAGCAGCGGCGGCAGATCGTCGTCGCTGTTTTCGTCGGGCGCTCTAAAGATCGCGTCGAGTTCGGCCGAGGAGAACGCCGTGAAGGTGACGAGATCGCGGTCGAAATCGACGAGGAAGCCGAGCTCATCCTTGAGCGCTTTCGGGTCCCACTTGGAGAGCTCGCCGATCTTGTTGAGAGCGATGCGCAAGGTACGGGCTTGCTCGTCGCTCAGGTGGGCCAGTTCGATGGTCGGGATTGTCACGAGACCGAGGTCGCGCGCCACCGCGACGACCTCATGCCCCGCGATGATCCGGTTCCCTGCATCAACCAGAATAGGGATGACGATCCCCCAGCGCCTCACGCTCGCGAGCAGGTGCTCGCGGTGGCGGGGATCGTACTTACGTAGCTTGATCCGCGAGACGGTGAGTTCGCCCGGTGGACGATAGGCGATGGCGAGCGAGGTCCGGGCCTGCCCGTCTTGCTGAGATGCAGGCGGCCGCCGACGAACCCTGGTCTGCGGCTGCGCAGCCGGAAGTGCGAGGCCATGCGGTTCGGTAGGAGTGGCTGAGGACACGGTGTCGATCCGACCGGGAGAGCGACAGCTGCCATGCTCGAACTCACCCGCACGCTTGGTACGAGGCATCGAGATCGAGGAGGCGTTAGCTGCGTGCTCGTAGCCGGTGCGGAGATCCGCGGCCGAACCTGAACTGCTGCGTAATGAGCACCCCGCACCCGGAGATCGGAAGCGCTCAAGCCAGTAGCCGAAGCATCGCCCGTCAGCCCCGACCGGTCAACCCCTCAACTTAGGTTCATGGTGGCATCCGGCCTCCCATGTTGAACCTAATCCCATCTATGACCTGCGAATTCCCATCTCCAATCGCATTTCGCACTGCAACAAATTCCCATTTCTTTCTGCGCGAAACAGAGACTGGTTCGAGCCCGACTGCGTGCACCACCAGGCCTTCCTGGTGGTTATCGAGTGTCCTACTGGCTGCGGCGATAACGCTGCTGAGCCAGGGACTTAGCGGAGGCCCGCAGGGCCACTCGCCACCGTCCTGATCGGTTTGCCGGCACGCTTCGGGCGCGAACACGCCCTCGCTCCGGGCGTTGCGCCGACGTTTCCTCCCCTGCCCGGCTGCCGCATCCTCCGTGCCCGGTTCCTGTCCCGTTCGAGACGCGCGGCGTGAAATCGCGTCCCGTTGCGGTTTCACGCCGCGCGTGATGCGGATCGGCGGACGGCGGCAGCCAGCGCGTCCTCGATCGACGGCCTTCGCCGACGGCCCCGCCGTCGTGTCCGTGCCCGGCGCCGCGGCGCCGGCTTGGTCGCGGATGTCCCGATGCCCTCGCGCGGCGGCTTGATCGCGGCGCTTCCGGTCCGCACGATGCTGCGGTCCGGTCCGGTCGCGCACGGGCAACCGCACACCGTTCACGACCGCCCGCATAGCGAGGCCCCACGATGATCGAGCTGTATGCCTGGAACACGCCCAACGGACGCAAGATCAGCGTCGCCCTGGAGGAGATGAGCCTGCCCTATCGGGTCCGGACCGTCGACATCACGCAGGGCGAGCAGTTCGATCCGGCCTTCCTGGCGATCAGCCCGAACAACCGGATCCCCGCGATCGTCGATCCGGACGGGCCCGGCGGTTCGATCTCGGTGTTCGAATCGGGCGCGATCCTGCTCTACCTCGCCGAGAAGTCGGGCCGGTGTCTGCCGGCCGATCCGCGCCGGCGCATGGCCGTGCTGGAATGGCTGATGTGGCAGATGGGCGGGTTCGGACCGATGCCGGGGCAGGTCCACCATTTCCTCGGCGTCGCGGAAAAGGACCGGGCCTACGGGTTGGAGCGCTACCTGAAGGAGACTCACCGGCTCTACGGGGTGCTGGACCGGCGCCTCGCGGCGGCGGAGTTCGTCGCCGGCGCGCTGTCGATCGCGGATTTCGCCATTCTTGGCTGGGCGTGGCGGCACGAGCGCCATCAGGTCGACCTCTCCGACTACCCGCAGGTGAAGCGCTGGTACGATACGATGATGGCCCGGCCGGCGGTGCGGCGCGGCTTCGACGTCGCCTTGAGCTGAGAGCGCGGGCGACGCGGGGGCACCTTCGAAACGCGCGACGGCGCCGCGCGCGCCAGGCGGCCGACGCGGCCCCACCGTCTCGCCCGTCCTGCGCGACCGAATGGCGGCAGGCCGGCCCTGCGTCCGCCTGCGCCCCAGCCGCTCGCCCCGCCCCGGCCCGTCAGAGCACCTGCGAGAGGAACCGGCGGGTGCGCGCGTCCTGCGCGGAGGCGAAGAAGGTCGCCGGCGGCCCGTGCTCGACGATGACGCCGCGGTCGGTGAAGTAGATGTGGTCGGCGACGTCCCGGGCGAAGTTCATCTCGTGCGTGACCAGCATGCAGGTCATGCCCTCCTCGGCCAGCTCGCGGATCGTGACCAGCACCTCCTTGACCGTCTCGGGGTCCAGGGCGGCCGTGACCTCGTCGAACAGCATCACGTCGGGCCGCATCGCCAGCGAGCGGGCGATGGCCACGCGCTGCTGCTGACCGCCGGAGAGCTCGCCCGGATACGCCGCCTCCTTGCCGGCCAGCCGGACCTTGGCGAGCAGGGCGCGGGCCCGGGCCTCGACCTCGCGCCTTTCCTGCCCGAGGACGTGGATCGGCGCCATCATCACGTTCTGCAGCGCGGTCTTGTGCGGGAACAGGTTGTACTGCTGGAACACCATCCCGACCTTGCGGCGCAAGGCCAGCTTGTCGAGCCGCGGATCGGTGACCTCGATCCCCTCGACCTGGATCGAGCCCGCGGTGACCGGCACCAGCGCGTTGATGCAGCGGATCAGCGTCGACTTGCCCGAGCCCGAGGGCCCGATGATGCAGACCACCTCGCCCTTGCGCACGTCGAAGCTGATCCCCTTCAGGACCTCGAAGGTCCCGAAGGACTTGTGCACGTCGACGACGCGGACGATCGGCTGGTCGGGTGTCCAGGCCGGGGACGGGCTGCTGGCGACGGTCGCTTGCATCATGCTCAACGGGTCTCGAAGCGGCGTTCCAGGTGGGCGGTCAACCGGTCGATCGGGTAGCAGTAGAGGAAGAAGCAGAGCAGGGCGAAGCCGTAGAGCGGGGCGAACAGCTCGGGCCGTCCGCCCTCGGCGGCGTGCACCTGCGCGGTCAGCGTCAGCATCTCGGTGACCCCGACGATCGACGCCTGCACGGTGGCCATCGCGATCAGCGCGTAGACGTTCATCCAGGGCGGCAGCATGCGCTTCGCGCATTGCGGCAGGATGATCCGCCACAGGGTCTGCCGCCGGGTGAAGGCCAGGGATTCGGCGGCCTCCCACTGCGTGTTCGGCACCGAGCGCACCGCGCCGCGGACGATCTCGGCGACGTTGGCCATCACGGGCAGGCTGAAGCCGAAGGTCGCCTTCACCCAGTCGGGCAGCGGCACCCGGATCCCGAACACCGTGACCTGGAACGGGACCAGGAACATCACGAAGAACAGCAGCACCAGCCAGGGCACGTTGCGGAACACCTGCGTGGCCGACCACGCGATGCGCGGCAGCACCCGGCCCTCGCCCAGCATGGCCAGGCCGAGCCCGAGGCCCGCCGCCGTGCCGATCGCCATCGCCATCAGCGAGATCGCGACGTTGAAGGCGAAGCCCGTGAGCAGGAGCGGCGCCCACTTGATCACCACCTCCAGCGGGGACAGGGCGGCGGCCCCGCCCTGCGCCCAGGCCGGGAGGGCGACGATGGCGAGGCCGCACAGCAGCCAGCCGTGGATGGGGCGCAGGCGCGCCGCCGGGCGGCCCCGGGCGGGCGCGAACGGCAGCAGGACCGGCAGGTCCGTCGGACGACCCGCCGGGCGGCCGTCGTCGCGCCGGCCGGTCCGGTCCGGAGCGCTCATCGGCCGTATCCGGGGATGCGCAGGGCGCGCTCCCAGCGGTGCATGATCCACACGAGCAATCCGACGAGGACCGCGTAGGTCGCGAGCAGCACCAGCATCATCTCCAGGACGTTCTGCGACTCGGACCAGATCTGCTTGACCGCGTAGAGCGTCTCGGGGACCGCGATGGCGTAGGCGAGCGTCGTGGTCTTGAGCAGGTTGATCAGGTTGTTGTTGAGCGCCGGCAGGCAGACCCGGAGCGCGAGCGGCAGGACGACGTGGCGATAGGCCTTCAACCGGGTGTAGCCCAGCGCCTCGGCGGCCTCGACGGTGGTCTTGGGCACCGCCTCGATGCCGGAGCGGAAGATCTCGACGTTGAACGCGCCGGCAAACAGCGAGAGCGAGACGATCGCCCATTGCACGTTGTCGAGGATGGGAACGCGCAGGCCGTCCGCCGAGCGCACGGCCGGCAGGAGCGTGCCGAGGCCGAAGTAGAAGAAGAAGATCTGCACCAGCGGCGGCGTGTTGCGGAACACCACGACGAAGCCGTTGACCAGCCCCCGCAGCAGGCGCGAGGGCCCGCTCTGCAGCAGCGCCCCGACCGCGCCGATCACCAGGCTGGCCAGGATCGTGCTGATCCCGAGCAGCAGCGTCATCCGCAGCCCGGCGACGTAGCGGTTCCAGTCATACGGGTCGTAGAAGACCGTAAAATTGAAGCCCGTGGTCTCGTAGAGACCCTGGAACCAGGCCTGGATCGCCTCGATCATCGCGGCCGATCACCTGGGCTCGCTGCACGGGCGCGCATCAGTTGGTCGCGTTCTTGTACTTCTCGTGCATCGCCTTCGAGTAGGCGGTGGGCTCGATGCCCCACTTCCGCTCGCCGGCGACGACGAAGCCGGTCTTCATCCAGTCCTTGGTCGCGTCCTCGACCATCGTCTGGAGCGTGGTGTTGCCCAGGGCCACCGCCATCATCCACGGCGCGTCGAGGATGCCCTTGAGCGGGAGGGCGTAGCCGGCCTTCCAGTCGTCGTCGAGCAGCTTACCCTGCAGCATGCTCTGGTCGTAGACGTAGCCCAGGCAGTTGCCCTGCTTGAGCGCGAAGAGCGGCTTCTCGGAGCCGTCGAAGGCGACGATCTCCGCCCCGTAGGTGCGGGCGACGTCCTTGTTGTACCAGGCCCCCGAGGTCGCGCAGAGCGGCTTGCCCTTCAGCTGCGCCCAGTCGGTGATGCCGGCGGTCTTGGGCAGCAGCACGTTGACGAAGTCGGAATAGTATTGCGGGTCGATCGCCTGCACGACGCGGCGGCGCTCCGGCTTGTCCGACAGCGTGGCGATCAGGAGATCGACCTTGCCCTGCTGGAGGAACTCGATCCGGTTGGCCGAGACCACCGGCACCAGCTCCAGCTTCACCCCGAGCCGCTTGGCGAGGTCGGCGGCGAGGTCGGGCTCCAGCCCGATGATCGCGCCGCTCGGATCGCGGAAGCCGAAGGGTTTGTAATCCGCCTTCACGCCGACGATCAGCGTCCCGCGCACCTTGATCGCGTCGACGCCGTCCGCGGCCGAGGCCCGGCCGGGCCATGCCAGCGCCGGGATCGCCGCGAGGGCGGCCAGCGCGGCATTCGTCAGGAGGCGTCGGGACATGGGGCGCATCGGGTCGGTCCTGCTCGGGCGAACGGATCTTGGCACGGTTTCTAGCAATCCACGAGCCATCGGCCTTCGGATCAACCGAAGCGTGCGAGGGCGAACGGCGTGAGGTCGGGTCGCCCGGCGCCTCCGGCCAGGTCGGCGGCGACCGCCTCGCCGATGCCCGCCGAATGCTTGAAGCCGTGCCCCGAGCAGGCCGAGACGACGTGCACCCGGTCCATCCCGGGATGCCGGTCGATGATGAAGCCGCGGTCGGGGGTCACCGTGTAGACGCAGGCCGCGGCCCGGACGACCTCCGGGGTGGCGCCGGCCAGCCGGCCCGCGACGCGCAAGCGGTACATCGCGTCGGATTCCGCGGGGTCGACGCGCCGCGCGACGGCGTCGGCCGTGGTGGCGGTGCTGTACTGCTCGGTCGCGACCTTGATGGCGCGCTCCCCCGCCAGGGGCGGGAAGCCGTAGAGGTAATCCGTGTCGGTGGTCCCGTACATCCAGATGAACACGGGCGCGCGCGGCCCGTACGCGGATTCGTTCGCCAGGGCGTACCAGTGCAGGAGCTGGCGCCGGACCGTCAGCAGCCCGTCGAACGGGGCGCCGAGCAGCGGGGCGGTCCAGGCGCCGGCCGCGACCACGGCGCGATCGGCCAGGATCACGCCGTCGGAGGTCTCGATCCGGATGCCGGCCGCGTCCTGATCCAGCGCCAGGACTTCGCAGCCGGTCCGGATCTCGGCCCCCAGGGCGGTCGCGCGGGTGAGCTGCGCCGCGATGCAGCGCTCCGGGAAGACGTAGCCGCCGCCGGGCTCGTAATAGGCCTTCTCGTCGCCCGCGAGGTTCAGGAATTGCGGGAAGCGGCGGGCGACCGCGGCCCCGTCGAGCACCTCGTGCGGGATCCCGGCCCCCTGCGCGGCGCTGATCGAGCGGCCGACGAAGTCCGGCTTGCCGTGATGGGACGAGACCCCGCGGCCGGGCGCCATGACGAGGGCGCCGCAGGCGTTCAGCAGCGTCTCGCCGGTGGCCGCCTCCAGCTCCCGCCAGATGCGATGCGAGGCGGTGACGAAGGGCACGTAGTCGCGCCCTTCCCCGACGGCCTGGCGGGTGATCCGCGTCTCACCGTGGCTCGACCCGAGGGCGTGCGGCGGCGCGTAGCGGTCGAGCCCCACCACCGCGGCCCCGCGCTTGGCCAGCTGGTAGAGGATCGCGCTCCCCATCGCGCCGAGCCCCAGGACCGCGACGTCGAACCGGCGCGTCATCGGGCCTGCCCCTGCGTGGGGGTGTGGCCGCAACGGGTATGTCCGTGACGACACGGGCGCGGAGCTGCGAGGCCGGGCATAGGATCGGGATCTCGGTCGAACGGGAAGGCGACCGTGAGCATGACGCGCTCGGGCGGTTGCGCTTGACCGGGAGAGACGCTTTCTTGCACGGATGAGCCAAACCAGCGACGCGATGCCGGATCCGGGCGGCCCGGCCCCGGGGGATCGGCCGCAGGAGATCGGCTTCCTGCTGGTCCCGGGCTTCGGGTTGCTGTCGTTCGCCTCGGCCTGCGAGCCCTTCCGGGCGGCCAACGATCTCGCCGGCCGGGTCCTCTACCGGCTGCGCTACTTCGGCGAGGCCGGAGGCCGGGTCGCCTCGTCCTCGGGGGCGGAGGTCCCGACCGAGGAGCTGCCGCGCGAGCGCGGGCGCCTGGACACGGTCTTCGTCTGCGCGGGCGGCGACCCGACCGAGTGGGACAGGCCGGCGATCCATGCCGGGTTGCGGCGCATGGCCCGGTTCGGCGTCCGCGTCGGCGGTATATCGGGCGGCCCCTACCTGATGGCCGCGGCGGGGCTGCTGGCGGAGCGCGCCTTCACGATTCACTGGGAATACGCCGGCGCCACGGTCGAGGCGTTTCCGGACGCGCGCCTCACGCGGGCGCGCTTCGTCGCCGATGCCGACCGCCTGACCTGCGGCGGCGGGGTCGCCCCCCTCGACATGGCGCACACGCTGATCGCCGCGCGCCTGGGGGCGGCCTTCGCGCGCCGCATCTCGGACTGGTTCCTACACATTGCGGTGGGCGCCGCCGACGACCCGCAGCGCGCCTCCGCGGCGGAGCGGTACGGCATCCACCACCCGGCCCTGCTCGCCGTCCTCGAAACGATGGAGACGACCGTCGAAGCGCCGCTCACCCGCCGGGCCATGGCCCGCCTCGCCGCGGTCAGCGCGCGCCACCTCGACCGCCTCTTCCGCGAGAAGTGCGGCCTGAGCTTCTCGGCCCAGTACCGCGCCATCCGCCTCGCCCACGGCCGGCGGCTGCTGCGCCAGAGCCCGCTTGCGATCGGGGAGATCGCGACCGCCTGCAGCTTCTCGAGCGCCGCCCACTTTTCCCGCAGCTACCGGGCCCAGTTCGGGTGCAGCCCGTCCTCGGACCGGCGCACGGCGCCCGAGCGCGTGGCCTGAGCCCGGGCGGCGCGCCGAGCGCACCTTACAAAACGCCCGATCACCGGGCGTCCCCCTCTGCACGAGACAGCGCAGAGGGCGTTTTGCGCGGGGCTCTCAGTTCGCGCGCGCGACCTCGACGAGGTTGTCCGAGAACGACGGGGCGTGGCCCATGTCGGTGAAGGCCCCCGACGCGATGCTGTTGACCGTGCCCTCGTTGAGCTGGCGCCAGTAGCCCAGCGTCGCGACCACGATCCCGGCCCTCACGTCGTCGGTGATGCGCGCCACGCCCTTGAAGGCGCCGCGGTCGTTGCCGACCTGCACGCGGTCGCCGTCCCGGATGCCACGCGCGTCGGCATCGTGCTGGCTGATCATCACGAACTGCTCGCCCTGGCCCTTCTGCTTGTCCTCCATGTTGGCGTAGCAGGAGTTCAGGAAGTAGTGGCTCTTGGGCGAGACGATGTTCAGCGGGAAGCGCTTGGCCAGCTCCGGGTCGTTGGTGTGGGACTCGCGCGGGCCGAGGTAGTCGGGCAGCGGGTCGAGCGCCTCGCCGGGCTGGAAGCCCTCGTACATCTGCCGGAACGGCGGCGCGACGAAGTTCGTGGCACCCTCGACCTTGAGCATGCACTTGCCGGTCGGCGTCGGGAAGTTGCCCTCCCGGTGGGGCGCCCGGTCGTCCGGCGTCCCGACCTTGAGGCGGGCGAAGCCGTGCTCGCGCATGTAGGCGAGGTCGATGCCCTCGCAGGCCGGCGACGACCAGTCGACGTAGTGCTCCAGGCACTCGCTGTCCGACCACTTGAAGTTCTCGTCCTCGTAGCCGAGGCGGGCGGCGAGCTGGCGGAAGATCTCGTTGTTCGGGATCGCCTCGCCGGGCGCGTCCGCGCACTTGGTGTTGTAGGTGAGATAAAGGTGACCCCAGGAGAGGATCATGTCCTCCATCTCGGCGCCCATCGTCGCCGGGAGAACGATGTCGGCGTAGGAGGCGGTGTCCGAGATGAAGTGCTCGGCCGAGACCATGAACAGGTCCTCGCGCATCAGCCCCTCGACGATCTTGTCGGTCTCGGGCGCCTGCGTGACCGGGTTCGAGTTCCAGCACATCATTGACATGATCGGCGGGTCGAGCTGCATCTCGCCGGTGAGCGCGCGCCCGATCTGCAGGTTCGAGACCACGCGGGTGCCCTCGGGGATCAGATCAGGGCGGCACATCACGTCGAACTTGTAGGGGTGCTCCCAGACGCCGAACTGGGTGACGCCGCCGCCAACGTGGCGCCATGCGCCGGTGAGCGCCGGGATGCAGGTCACCGCCCGGATGGTCTGGCCGCCGCCGTAATGCCGCTCCAGCGCCACGCCCATGCGGATGCCGACGGGCTGCTCGGTGACCATCTCGTAGGCGAGCTTGCGGATGTCCTCGGCCGGGACGCCGGTGATCTCGGCAGCCCATTCCGGCGTGCGGGTGCTGGCCCGCTCCTTCAGCTCCTCGAAGCCGACCGTGTAATTGTCGACGTAATCCTGATCGACGAGGCCCTGCGCGATGATCGCATTGATCAGCGCCATGGCCAGCGCCCCGTCGGTGCCGGGCTTGGGCGCGATATGCCAGTCGGCCGCCTTGGCGGTGCGCGACGCGTAGGTGTCGATCACGACGACCTTGGCGCCCTTCTTCTGCGCGTCCTTGACGATGGCCCAGTGGTGCAGGTTCGTCGAGACCGAGTTGCAGGCCCAGATCACGATGTACTTGGAGTGGATGTAGCTGTCCGGGTCGAGGCCAGCGGTCGGCCCGACCGTGAGCAGCCACGCGGTACACGAGCCCTCGCCGCAGAAGGTGCGCTCGGTCACGGTGGCGCCCATGCGGTTGAAGAACGCGTCGCCGCCATTCAAGCCATGCACGAGGCCCTGGTTGCCGAGGTAGCTGTAGGGCGCGATGGCCTCCGGCCCGTACTGGTCGATGATCGCCTTCCAGCGGGTGACGATGGTGTCGAGGGCCTCGTCCCAGGTGATGCGCGCGAACTGCTTCGAGCCCTTCGGGCCGACCCGCTTCATCGGGTAGAGCAGCCGGTCCGGATGGTAGTGGCGCTTCTCGTAGTCCTTCAGCTTCACGCAGAGACCGCCGCGGGTCATCGGATGGTCCGGGTTGCCGCGCACGCCGAGCAGTTCCCCGTCCTTAACCTCGAAGATCATCGAGCAGGTGTCCGGGCAATCGTGGGGGCAGCCGCCGAAGAAGGTCTGGGTCAGGCTCTCCGCCTTGGCGACGAGCAGGGAGTCGGGCTTGACGATCTCGTTCATGGTTCCTCCACGGCCGAGCGTTTCGCTTTATTGTTCTAGCGAGCCGGCTCAGCGCAGAGGCAGGATGCACTGGAGTGCGAATAATTCCAAATTCTAGTCCCTGGTGAGGGCGCATCGGCGTGCGTTCGTCGTGTGGACCACGGTGTCGCGGCGCGGGCGTGCGGGGGTCGGTCGCGGAACGTCTGCTCCGGGGCGAAAAGCCGGGGGCCACTTGCCACCCCTGGCCGAGATCGCGGTGGGAACCGAGCCTCCGACTTCGACCACACGGCTGCGGCGCCGCGCGGGCAACGACGGGGGCGGGACCGTCGGCCGCTTAAAACCCCCGCCCCCGCGCCCTCAATGCAGCGTGTCGTCCAGGCAGGTTTCGCCCCCGACGTCGCGGGCCAGCGCCCGGCCGACATGCTCCACCAGCGGGCGCAGGGCGGCCAGGAGACCCGGGTCGCCGATCTCCTCGGCGGCCCGCCACATCTCGATCGCGTGGTGGCCCAGGCGCACGATCGCCGGGTCCTCGCCCTCGCGCCCGCAGGCCTCGTCCAGGATGTCCGAAATGCTCATGCGTGCAGCCTCCGCTCGGCGGGCACGGACGGGCGGATCGCCTGCGTGCGGGGGGCGTGCGGGGGCGCGGCGTCGAGGCCGAAGAACCGGCGCGACTCCGCGACCGTGTCGGGCGTCAGCCGGGCGTAGACCGCCAGGATGGAATGGCCCTGATAGGTCGTCGGCAGCCCGAGGGGCTCCACGTCCCAGCCGCAGGACATCAGCCGATTGACCAGGATCGGGTGCGTCTGCGCCAGCAGGCCGTCGAGGCCGCGCGCCCGCGCCACCTCGGCCGCCGCGATGAAGATCCCGGCGGTGGCCGGGTCGATGCGGCTGGTGCGGCCCTCGCGCCGGGACGGCAGCGTCCCGCACCGGGTCCACTCGTACACCGCCGCGCCCCGGGGCGCCGGGGCGCGCTCGGCGAGGTGCGGGTAGACCTCCGTGAGCAGATGCGGCCGGGTCGTCGGCAGCAGCCGCGTGTAGGCGGTCACGGCCGCGCCCTCCAGGTAGGCCAGGTGGATGCAGCCGGGGCCGTCGAACTGGTCGATCTCGCGGCCGTCGGGCCGGCGGCAGGCCTCCCAGTTCAGCCGCTCCACGAACAGGGCGTGCCGGAACCGGTAGATCTTGTCCATCAGATCGCCGTGCCGGGAAATATTGTCGTCGTCGATCACAACAACCATGGATCACTTCCCCCTTTGGGGGCGTGATGCCGGGTGGCGGGTCCGAAAGAGCCTCGTAAATTTACGAGGTCGGCGGCCGCCCCGGGGTCAGGCTATGATGCCCTGCCGCATGGCCTCGGCGACGCATTGGACGCGGTTGACCGCGTCGAGCTTGCGGGCGGCGTTCTTGAGGTGGAACTCCACGGTCCGCTGCGACGTGCTCAGGATCTCGGAGGCCTCCCAGCTGGTCTTGCCGGCCGCGGTCCAGCGCAGGCACTCGATCTCCCGCGCGGTGAGCCGGGGCGCCTTGCGCGCCGGGCTGCGGCCGCCCTCGCGGATCAGGGTCTCGGCCCGCTGGTAGGCGTAGATCGACACGAGGTGCAGCGCCGCCTTGGCGTCGTCCGACAGGTCGAGCCGGTCCGCCCCGAAGCTGACGCCGCCCCCCGGGCCGGACAGGTGATGGATCGGGACGCAGAACCCCTGCGTCAGCCCGAACTCGGTCGCCTCGCCCATCACCCGGGCGGCCCCGGCCTCGTCGGCCCGGTAGGGCGCCTCCCGCCACAGGAACGGCTCGGTGGTGCGCCGGACATGGTTCGCGACCGGGTCGATCCGCAGGTAGTCCCGGTCGAAATAGCGCTTCCGCCAGCCCTCCGGCCAGGCCGGCACCAGGGCGCAGCCCTGCGTGGAGATCGCGTGCTCCGCCGGCAGGTTGGTGATGATGAAGGCGTCGTAGCCGAAATACGCGCCGGCCGACCGCATCTCGCGCAGGATGTCCGGGATCCGCGCGGCCTGCTTGAGACGGCCGACGATCTCGAAGGCCTTGTGGCTATCCTGGCTCACGGAACGTCCGAATGCTTGCGGAGTAAAATTTATCCGACCTGTAGTTGTAGCAATGTCAGTCTCCCGCGAAGAAACCTATACATGAGGTTGCGCTACCGGCCAAGCGTGCGGGGGCGGCCGCGACGGTCCGTGCGGTTCCACCGGGGCCGCCGGGTCTCAGGCCGGCGGCGCGCTCCCCGCGGTCCGCCGCGCCGGCCGGCTGACGAACCGGGATCCGGCGAGCAAAAGCGCCAGGGCGTCTCGGCGCCGCGGGTGATCCCGATGCGGCGGTCCGCCGCGACCGCGACGGCCTGCGCCCGGGCTCGAACCGGAACGGCGCCTCCGCCACCGGCAGGCCATCCAGCGCGCCGGTGACCCCGAGGGCCTGGCACAGCCGGCCGGGTCCGGCGCAGAGCAGAAGCGGATCGTCCGTGCCGCGCCGGGCCGCCATGGCGTCCTGGCCCTCGGTCGGCTCGATCGCCCGCAGCAGCACCGCGCTGCCCGGCTCGCAGACCAGGTTCAGGCACCAGTGCAGCCCGTAGGACCGGTAGACGTAGACGTGCCCGGGCGGCCCGAACATGCTGGCGTTGCGGCGGGTCGGGCCCGCGAAGCTGTGGGAGGCCGGGTCGGTCCGGTCGTAGGCTTCCGTCTCGACGATGAGCCCGCCCGCCGCGCCGACCCAGAGCCGCGCGCCGATCAGCTCCGCCGCCACCGCGGCGGCGTTCCGGGCGAAGAACAAGGCGGGCTTCGGATCGACGGGGGTCATGCTGGGCGTGTCATGCCGGAAGTGTCATCTGGATGGTGTCAGCCAGCCGGGCAAGGCCGGGCGGTCCGTTGGGTTGACGTTCCGCCGGCATCCGGGTCCGGCCCCGCAGACTTCGTGGACGTGGCGGATGGGCCGCGCACTTCTTCGTCGATCCCCGGCCGACGGCAATGCCTTTTTCGTTCGCTTCGAAGGGACCGCGAAGTCTGTCGGGCGGCCTCCGCTCCGGTCCCGACCCGAAATTCGCCCGCACGTAGAAAGACAGCGGAGGCCGCGGACGCGGTTTGCTGGTACGACAGGCCGGCCAGACCGGGCCCGCTGCCGATCTCGTCGGACCTCCCAGCATGACGCGCACCTCGTCGATCGCGACGCTCCGAACCCCCGCCGGGGGTTTGCCGGCCGCCCCGATCCCGCTGCGCGCCCGGGTCCGGCCCGTCCTCGGCGTCCGCCGCCTGCGCCTCGGCAGCGGTCTGGTGCTGTTCGCCTACATCCTGACCCACCTGACCAACCATGCCCTCGGCAACGTCTCCCTCGACGCCATGGAGGACGGCCTCGATATCGCTTCCGCCCTGTGGCTCAACCCGCTGGGCCTGGCGCTGCTCTACGGCGCCCTGCTGATCCACCTGCTGCTCGGGCTCCAGGGCCTCTACGTGGCCCGCTACTTCCGCTGGCGGCCCGGCGAGGTGGTCCAGATGGTCTCCGGCCTGCTGATCCCGCCGCTGCTCATCAGCCACGTCGCGGGCACCCGGATCGCCTTCGCCACCGAGGGCCTCGACAAGGGCTACGCGCAGGAACTCTACGCCTTCTGGGTCGCCGCGCCGCAGCAGGGCGCGATGCAGGCGGCGATGCTGGTCATCGCCTGGATCCACGGCTGCTCCGGCCTGTATTTCTGGCTCCGTCTGAAGCCCGCCTTCGGGCGCGCCGCCCCCTGGCTGCTGGCGGTGGCGGTGCTGGTGCCGGTCCTCGCCCTGCTCGGCTTCGCGCAGGGCGGCCGGACGATCGCTGCGCTCGCCCAGGACCCGGCCTGGCGCGCCGTGGCGCTCCAGCCGGTCCATGTCGGACTGCCCGACCAGGTGGCGCGGCTCGCCGCCATCCGGAACGGGATGCTGCTGACCTATGCCGGCCTGGTGGCCGCCGTGATCGCGGCCCGCGGGGTCCGGACCCTGGCGGAGATCAAGCGCGGGACGATCCGGCTGCGCTATCCCGGCGGCCGCGTGGTCCGGGTACCTCACGGCACCAGCGTGCTGGAGGCGAGCCGGCGCAACCGGATCCCGCATGCCAGCGTCTGCGGCGGCCGGGGCCGGTGTTCCACCTGCCGAATCCGCGTGCTCGACGGCAGCGACCGCACGCCCCCCGCGGGCCGGGCCGAGCGCGCCGTGCTGGAGCGGATCGCCGCCGGGCCGGGGGTGCGCCTCGCCTGCCAGTTCCGGCCCGAGGCCGACCTCGCCGTGGTGCCGCTGTTCCCGCTGCCGCCGCCGGTGCGGCAGGCGGATCTGCTCGACCGGGCGCAATCCGGCGAGGAGCGCTTCATCGTGGCGATGTTCGTCGACCTGCGCGGCTCGACCCGGCTCGCCGAGGAGCGGCTGCCCTACGACACGGTGTTCATCATCAACCGCTTCCTGGGCGCGGTCGGCGACGCGGTGCGGGAGGCCGGCGGCTCGACCAACCAGTTCCTGGGCGACGGCCTGCTGGCCCTGTTCGGCCTCGAGACCGAACCCGAGCCGGCGGCGCGCGACGCGCTCCGGGCGGTGGAGCTCGTGGCCGAGCACGTCGCCACCCTGAACGAGCTCCTGGCCGCGGACCTGGAGCACACCCTCCGGTACGGGATCGGCGTGCATGCCGGCCTGGCGATCGTCGGCGAGATGGGCGACGCCACCGACGCCCGCTTCACCGCGCTCGGCGACACCGTCAACGTCGCCTCGCGCCTGCAGGGCCTGACCAAGGTTTTAGGCTGCATCGCTGTGGTCTCGGAGGCGGTCTACCGCGCCGCCAAGGCCACGCCGACGGCGATCCGGGAGATCCCGGTGGAGGGCCGATCCGAGCCGGTCCGGGTGAGCACGCTCGGGGTGCTCTGAGCCGCCGGGGTGTTCACGGATCGGTGCCATCTGGCACGGTGAGAAACCCCATCAGCACCGCTGGGCCGCCCTCCCCCCGGCCAGATGCCGGGACAGGGCCAGCATGAGCGGCACCACGGCGAGCGCCGTCACGGCAGCCGCCACCGCGGCCCAATGGGGGCCGGCCGCGTCCCCGAGCCGGCCATAGAGCAGCGGGGCCGCCAGCGCGCTGCCCCCGAGCGTGCAGGTGTAGAACACCGCGAACGCCCGCTCGACCCGGCCGCCCGGGGCGAGTTCCGGCACCGTGCCGTACAGGACCGACGAGGTGCCGTTCAGCATCACTCCGAGCAGCGGCAGCAGGATCAGCGCGGGCACGAGCGGCAGGGCGATCACCGCCAGGATCGTGGCCGCGGTCCCGGTCTCGGTCAGCAGCACGGTCCGGGTCACGCGGAAGCGCTCCCCGAGCCGGCCGCAGACGGCCTTGCCGAGCGCGCCGCCGATGAACACCAGCGAGAGCGCGAGCCCCACGGTGGTCAGGGCCGCGCCCTTCTCCTGCAGCAGGAACGGCAGGTAGAGCAGGAAGGCGGGGCGCGCGGCGTTGTCGAGGGTGCCGATGGCGACGAGCAGCCCGAAGCCGGGCCGCGCCTCCGTCCCGTCGCCCCCCCGCGCGGGACCCGGGGCGGTCCGGGATGGCGCGCCGCGTGAGGCGGGATCACGCGGCAGCCAGCGGCCGACGCCGAGCGCGACCGCGACGCCCAGCCCGGCGATCACCCAGAGCGCCGTTCGCCAGCCCGACAGGGTCAGCAGGAAGCCGACCAGCGGCGGCACGGCCGCCTTCCCGAGGTCGCCGGCGAAGTTGTAGGTGCCGAGCGGCCCCCGCGCGGCGGCCCCGTAGGCCCGGGCGATCACCGTCGAGGCGAGCGGATGCTGCGTGCTGCTGCCCGCGCCGCCGAGCAGCAGGCCGGCGCAGAGGCCGATCAGGCCCCCCGACGCCCCGGCGAGTGCGTAGCCGCCGGCGCTGAGCAGCGTGCCGAGGACCAGGACGGTGCGGGCACCGAGCGACTGGGCGAGCCGGCTCGCCGGCATCTGCAGGGCGGCGAGCGCGCCGTTATAGAGCGAGCGCAGCAGCGCCAGCGCGACGTAGTCGAGGCCGAACTCCGCCTGCCAGACCGGCAGCAGCACGTAGATCAAGTCGGTGTAGCCGTCGTGGAGGGCGTGGTTGACCCCGGTGACCACGAGGATGCGCTTGTCCTGGATGCGCTTGTCCTCGATGCGCTTGGCCGTCCGGTCCGGGGCGTCGTCCAGCGAGGCGGTGAGCTCCGATGCGCGGGCCATCTGCTTCCCTTGGTGGTTCCATCGCAGGATGCGGGTCTCGCGCCCGGCTGACAAACGACTTATGCTGACGCTCGCGTGAGGAAATCTGACAGACATGCATCGCCGCCTGCCGCCCCTCAACGCCCTCAGGGCCTTCGAGGCGGCGGCCCGTCACGCGAGCTTCACCCGCGCCGCCGAGGAGCTGCGCGTGACCCACGGAGCCGTGAGCCGGCACGTGCAGATGCTCGAAGGCTGGCTCGGCGTGCCGCTGTTCGAGCGTCACAACCGGCGCGTGGTGCTCACCGAGGCCGGGCAGAGCTACGCCGCCGAGATCGGCGCCGCCCTCGACCGCGTCGCCCTGGCCACCGCCCGCCAGGTCGAGCGCGGCCGGCCGCGCCTGCTGCACGTCAACGCGCTGGCCACCTTCACCCTGCGCTGGCTGATCCCGCGCCTGTCCGGCTTCCAGGTCGCCCACCCCGCCGTGGAAGTCCGGCTGACCACCTCCAACGTGCCCCTGGCCCACCTGGTGGACCCGTTCGACGTGGCGATCCGGGGCGGGCCGGATACGCGTCCCGGCCATATCGGGCAGCCGTTCCTGTCCGAGCGGCGCCTGCCGGTGTGCAGCCCGGCCCTGCTGCGGCGCCTGCCGCTCCACGAACCGGAACACCTGCGCCACCATACCCTCCTGCACGCGGCGACGCTCCCGGAGGTCTGGCCGCACTGGCTGCGGGCCGCCGGGGTGCCGGACCTGACGCCGCAGGCCTCGGTGACCCTGGAGCACTTCTACCTGACGCTGCAGGCCGCCCTCGACGGCCTCGGCGTCGCGATGGGCCCGGAGCGCCTGATCGCCGACGACGTGGCCGCCGGCCGCCTGACCCGCCCGTTCGCGGGCCCGTCGCTGCCGGCGCGGAGCTACTACACCTACGTACCCGAGACCCGGGCGGACGACCCGACCGTACGCGCCTTCTGCGCCTGGCTGACCGAGGCGGCGCACGACGCCTGAACACGGGACAGGAAGCGGGATGGCATCCGGAGCTATCCTGGCGCAAGAATGCTTGTCAGGCATAGATGTTTGTCAGGCATAGATGCTTGTTAGGCATAGATGCTTGTTAGGAATGCGTTCGACGGCGTCAGCGCCGACCGGCGGACGCCGCTGCCGAAGGTGAGTTCATGGCGCGCAAGCGTCTCCGCCCCACGATCGCGTATCTGTCCGAGGCCGTGGCGCGGCTCGGGCTCGCCCCGGATTCCGTCGACCTGGAAACCCTACGCGCCGATCTCGAGCTGCCCGATTTCGGCGCCGAGGTCGCGGACGAGCGGGTCGCCCAGGCGTTGCGCGACCGGCAGCGGGCCCGGGCCTTCGCCGAGACGGGCGTCCCGGCGGTCCGGAAGGCCATCCCCACCCTGAAGGCCGCGATCACCCGGGACCATCGGGTGATCTGGACCATCCGGATCGAGATCCCGCTGCTCGACAACGGCCGCATGGACCTCCGGATCGACATCGCCCCGGACCCGGCCGCCGCTGAGATCCTGGCGCGCATGGCGGCCCGGAACGATCCCGCCTACCGGGTCGAGGCCCTGCGGGCGGCCGTGACGGAGCGGGCGGCCGAGGCCGTCCGCAGCTTGGGCAAGCCGGTCGAGCGCCTGCGGGGGCAGATCATCCAGGACCTGCGCGAGGTCGGGGCCGATGCGGCCGCCTACATCGCCCACATGGACCGGTCGCTGCGGTCCCGGGTGTTCGCCTACGGGCCGAAGCTGGCACGCGCCCTGGTCGACGCGCTCACCCCCGTGCGCCGCCACGCCAAGGCGGTGGCGAGCGAGGGCTCGCGCCTGCGCCGCCTGCGCGATCAGGTCGGCTTCGGTGCCTATATCGAGCGCTTCGCCGCCGCCCGCCGGCTGAACCGGCGGATCCTGTTCCACATGGGCCCGACCAATTCCGGCAAGACCTACGCGGCCCTGCAGATGCTGACGGCGGCGCCGACGGGCACCTATCTGGCGCCGCTGCGGCTGCTCGCCCTGGAGAATTACGAGGCCCTGCGCGAGCGTGGGCTCCGGGCCGGGATGGTCACCGGCGAGGAGGTCTTGGGCGAGCCCGAGCCGACCCACACCGCCCGCACCATCGAGACCGCCGACCTGACCCGCCCCATCGATGTCGCGGTGATCGACGAGATCCAGATGCTGTCGGATCCCGACCGCGGCTGGGCCTGGACCAACGCCCTGTTCGGCGTGGCCGCCCGGACCGTGGTCGTGTGCGGTTCCGACGACGCCCTGTCGTACGTCCGCCGCGCCGCCGAGGCCGCGGGCGAGTCGCTGGAGGTGATCCCGTTCACCCGCAAGTCGCCGCTCCTGCTGCTCGACGAGGCGGTGCCCCTTGAGAAGGTCGAGCCGGGGGACGCGGTCGTGGCGTTCTCGCGCCGAGCCGTGCACGAGAACCGGGAGATCCTGGTCGCCCGCGGGCACCGGGTCGCGACGATCTACGGCGCCCTGTCGCCGGAGGTGCGCCGGGCCGAGGCCACCCGCTTCCGCACCGGCGAGGCCAACGTCCTGGTCACCACCGACGCGATCGGCATGGGGCTCAATCTCGGGCCGCTCCGGCGGATCGTGTTCTCGACCGTGCGCAAGTGGGACGGCGTGAAGGAGCGCGGGCTGACCAATTCCGAGATCCGCCAGATCGCCGGGCGGGCGGGCCGCTACGGGCACCAGGAGGTCGGCTACGTGGCGGCGACGGACGCGATCGCCGTCGAGCCGATCCGGGTCGCGTTGTCGGGCGCTCCCACGGCGCCGGCAGCGGACTCGCGCTTCTTCGTCCGGCCGGATCTCGGCGCGATCCGCTCCGTCGCCGCAGAGATGCAGACCCACAGCCTCCACGAGGTGCTGACGCACTTCGCCCGGGCGACCTTCTATGCCGGCTCGCCGTTCCAGCCCTCGGCTCTGGAGGAGATCCTGGAGGTCGCGCGGGTGGTCGACCGGGCGCGGTTGCCGATCGAGGAAAAGTTCGCCTTCTCGGTCTGCCCGATCAACCGGCGCGACGAGATCGCCATGGGCATGCTCGAACGCTGGAGCCAGGCCCGGGCGGCCGGCACCACGGTCCCGGCCCTGCGGGCGAACCTGACCGGGGAACTCGACTACCAGGAGCGGAGCGTCCGCCTGGCCAGCGCCTATCTATGGCTGTCACGCCGCTTCCCCGACACCTTCGACGACGTCGAGGCGATCCGGCACATGCGCAGCCGCGCCAACGACGCCATCGAGCAGCACCTGCGCGAGACCGCGACCCGCAAGGCCGAGCGCCGCACCCGCCGGGCGGGCACGCGCTAATCCGACCAGCGGTAACCGAGGCTGGCGATGACGGTCCGGCCGTTGCCGTAGAAGCAGCCCCCCGCAGCGAAGCAGGACGTGACACTGGTCCGGTCGAACAGGTTGGCGGCGTTCATCGAGACCTGCCAGCCCGCCAGCCCCGGATCGGCGGCGCCGAGTTCGTGGCGGACACCGATGTCCACCAGGGTCACGGGCGGCACCGAGAAGCTGTTGGCCGGGTCGCCGGCGCTCCGGCCAATGGCGCGGATCCCGCTGGCGAGACCCGGGCCACGATCCCAGGGACCGGATCCGTTCCCGTCATCCCGCGTCGCGTCACCGTAAGCACGGGCAGCGCGATCTCCGTGTCCGTGTCGCTTCGCGGAACCGCCGTGTTCGCCGATCGACCCGACGCGCGCATCGACCGCGCCCGGATCAATGGCGCAGAGCCGGAATGACCCTGCCCGTCCGCCCGGCTACGCCTCCGTCTGGTGCCGGGAAATGAACGCGTTGCTCGCAGGCGGCGACCCCTTCGTGCCGATCTATGACGGGCGCCGGCACGACGAAGCGCAGGACGACCGGGTCGTGCGCGGCCTCTAGCTGAAACGGAACAAGAAAGCCCTGGGCGGGCGCTGCCGCGCATTGATCGTCGTCGAGCCAGACCCGGAGGGCCGCCACGCCCTTTTCCAGCGTGATCCGCGCGTTCGGCACGCGCCAGGCCGCATGCGCCAACGATCGCGAAGCCGTCGCACTGGCTAGGCAGACCCTGGACACGGTGGGCTGATCGGAGCCGCAGCGCGCTCAGGCCCCGGCGGTCTCGATACGCCCGAGCGCATCGAGAATCGGGCCGACGATCGCCCGGGCCGCCTCCGCCGCACCCGCTTCGTCCCGTTTCCGGATCGCATCGACCACCCGGCGATGGGCGGCGAGGTCGGGCTCGGGCAAGGCCCTGTCGGCGAGCGCCGTGCTTGTACTGCCGTGCAACGACAAGGCGAAATAGCGGTAGAGTTCCGCGAGCGCGGCGTTGTCGCCGCATTGCGCAACCGCGACATGGAAGGCGATGTCGCGCTCGATGAAGGCAGCGAGGTCCCCATCCTGGGGACGGTCTCCGCGTGCTTCCAGCAAGGTTTCGAGCCGCGCCACGTCATCGTCGTTCCGTCGCGCCGCCGCCCGGCGGGCCGCCTCGGTCTCGAGAAGCGCACGCAACTCGAAATGGTCGCGCAGACTCGCATGGGCGACCCGGCGCATGACCTCCGCCGGATCGACGTTGAGGCGGACATAGGTTCCGTCCCCCTGACGCACCTCCAGCACCTGGGCATGAGAGAGAACCCGCACGGCCTCCCGCACCGTATTCCGCCCGACCTGCAGCATCGCGGCGAGTTCCGCCTCCTTCGGGATGCGCGCCCCGACCTTCCAGCGGCCGGTCTCGTTCTGCGTGCGGATGAGATCGATCGCCGAATCGACCAGCGAGCGGCGGGCGGCCTGAGGCAGATTCGAGGTTGAGGGCATGCGCTCAGCTTCATGCCGGGATGCGGGATCATCGTGCGCATCCGGCGAAGGCCGCCTTGTTTGGAGGTTTATCGGCGTCCAGCTTTTCGGTGATCTGATCCGGCATCGGTGCTGGCATCGGTGCTGGAGATGCTCGGATGGACGATGCGACCTACGTCCGGCGCCGCCGCTGGAGTCCTCAAGAGAAGCGCGCTGTCGTGACGGAGTCCGTGACCAGCGGCAACGTGATCGCGACGGCCAAGCGCCACGGCATCCAGGCGCAGCAGATCTATCGCTGGCGTGAACGGCTGGAGGCGCGGCCGGCCTGTGGCGCTTTCCTGGCTGTGGCGGTCGCGTCGGATCCAGGGCCGTCCAGTCCGGCACCGCTGTCGGCACCGGTGCCGGCATCGCTGCTGGATGACACGAGCAGGGATCGGGATCCGACATCGCGGCCGGAGCGGTCGCCGCGGGTTGAGATCGTGCTGTCCGCCGGGCGCCGGATCATCGTCGAAGGCGGCGTCGAGGTCGACGCGGTGCTTGCGTTGGCGCGGGGCCTTGAGGGCTTTCGATGATCCCGGTTCCGCTTGGGGTGAAGGTCTGGCTTGCCACTGGCCACACCGATATGCGGAAGGGGTTCGCCTCACTGGCGCTGTTGGCGCAGGAGGTGTTGAAGCGTGATCCGCTCGGCGGCCACGTCTTTTGCTTCCGCGGGCGCCGGGGCGATCTCTTGAAGGTAATCTGGCACGACGGGCAGGCGGCGAGCCTCTACGTGCGACGGCTTGAGAAGGGCCGCTTCCTATGGCCCTCGCCAGCCGACGGGGTCGTCGCGATCACGCCCGCACAGATGGGTTATCTGCTCTCCGGGATCGACTGGCGCAATCCGGTGGAGACCTGGCGTCCGACGGTGATCGGATAGGCCTTTTTGCTTGCGTTTGCAGGAGGATGTGATTCCCTCACCGTCGTGAGCGCCGCCCCTTCATCGCCGACTTCGCCCTCGCTTCCCGCCAATCTGGCGGCGGCTCATGCGATGATCCTCAGCGAGCGCCAGGCCAGGATCGAGGCACAGACTGCAGCGTCCCACGCCGTCGCCGAAGCGCTGAAGGCAAAGGCCGCGGCGTCCTCCACCGAAGCGATGATCGCCCACCTCAAGCTGATGATCCAGAAGCTCAGGCGCGAGCTCTACGGCCAGCGATCGGAGCGCACGGCGCGGCTCATCGACCAAATGGAACTGCAGCTTGAGGAGCTGGAGGCCAAGGCTACGGAGGACGAACTCTCGGCAGAGGCTGCGGCGCTGCAGGCCTCGTTGCCGGCTCCGGCGCTACGCCGCCGTCCATCACGCAAGGCGTTCCCGGAACATCTTCCGCGCGAGCGGGTCGTGATCGCAGCGCCTTCGTCGTGCCCGTGCTGCGGCTCCATGAAGCTGTCGAAGCTCGGCGAGGACGTCACCGAGACCCTGGAGGTGATCCCACGCCAGTGGAAGGTGATCCAGACGGTCCGGGAGAAGTTCACCTGCCGCGCGTGCGAGGCCATCTCGCAACCGCCGGCGCCCTTCCATGTGACCCCACGCGGCTTCGTCGGGCCGAACCTGCTGGCCATGGTGCTGTTTGAGAAGTTCGGTCAACATCAACCACTGAACCGCCAAAGCGAGCGCTACGGCCGCGAAGGCATCGAACTCTCCGTCTCGACGCTCGCCGACCAGGTTGGCGCGGCAACGGCAGCGCTGGCGCCGTTGCATGAGCGGATCGCCAGGCACGTGATGACGGCCGAAAGGCTGCACGCCGACGACACCACAGTGCCGATCCTGGCCAAAGGCAAAACCGATACGGGCCGGATCTGGACCTATGTCCGCGACGACAGGCCCTTTGGCGGCGCCGATCCGCCGGCGGCGCTCTACTTCGCCTCGCGCGACCGGCGGCACGAGCATCCGGACGCGCACCTCGCGGCATGGTCCGGCATCCTCCAGGCCGACGCCTATGGCGGCTACAACGGGCTCTATGATCCC